>CAKTTT010000154.1 GCA_934615635.1 uncultured Eubacteriales bacterium
GCCTGTGTCCCACCAACTATCTGGTGCTGGGCTACAAGCCCAGCCGGAAGAACCCGGTGGCTGCCTCTAAAACCGCCTATGGGGCTACCCTATTCGCCCCCGCCCTCCATCGCTCCTACGCTTTGAAGGAAAAGGGCGGCGCCTTTCAATTGAATATGGAGGGACTGGTCACTTCCTTGCTGCGCTATGCCCGCTCCCCCTTTCCCATACGCTTCATGGGATTTCCCGCCTATACCTGTTTTTTCCTGCAGGAGCTGCAAAGGCGGGGCATTCGGCTGCGTTTGCATCCCGATTCCCGGGTGATGCTGGGCGGCGGTTGGAAGCAGTTCTCCCACGAGGAAGTGGACAAAGCCGAATTGTACGCTTTGATTAAAGACACATTGGGACTCCCGGACAGTCGCTGCTGTGAATTTTTTGGGGCGGTGGAGCATCCGGTTCTTTACTGCGACTGTCCCCGTCATCATTTCCACCTGCCGGTGTACAGTCGGGTCATCATCCGCGATGCGAAAACCCTTGAGCCGCTTCCCTATGGTGCACCGGGGCTGGTGAATCTGATCACCCCCATGGTGGGAAGCGCGCCTCTCACCAGCATCATAACCGACGACCTGGGAATTCTGCATGACGGCCGGGAATGCGACTGCGGCATCCCCTCTCCCTGGCTGGAGCTAAGGGGACGAGCGGGAATGCCGGACATCAAAACCTGCGCGGCCGGAGCGGCAGCGCTACTTCGTGGAAGGCTAGAAGAAGAGGGGGTGGAAGCGTGATCCTGATTCATGGAGAGTTGCTGCCCTCTGAAAAAAGCGGCGACGTGCTGGCCTCTCTGCCCGCCCTCCTGGCTTCCACGTTGACCCAGCCTCCTCCGGATATCCTGATGGTGGTGGATGCCCTGGACCGGTTTGCCGCCCGTATTCTAAGCGGGGCTTACGCGGAACAGCTAAAAAAGTGGGTGAACGCCGGCCTCCTCACCTTCGAGCAGATTCAAGAAGCCGCTCATCTGCTGAAAAGAGACAGCCTGCTGTATAAGCTGGAAACGGAACTGGGGCCGAGCTTTGTTTGTGGAGATGCGTATGTACCGAACCAGGAGGGAGGGTTTCGGACAGAACGGCTGCCTTTGGGAGTGCTCTTCCACATTGCGGCCGGCAATGCCGAAGCCCTTCCCGCCTACAGTGCGGCTGAAGGATTGCTGGCGGGCAATATCAATCTGCTCAAGCTCCCCCATGCGGATGACGGCCTCTCCATCGCCCTGCTCAAGGATTTGACAATGCTGGAGCCCCGGCTAGCCCCCTATATCTATGTGTTCGATACCCCCTCCAGCGATCTGCCGGCAATGAAAGCCATGGCGTCGCTGGCCGATGCCGTAGTGATATGGGGTGGAGATGAGGCGGTAAAGGCTGTTCGCCGCTTGGCTCCCCCGGGTGTCCGTATCATCGAATGGGGCCATCGGATCAGCTTCGCCTATGTCACTTCGTGGGCATCGAATGAGGAACTGGCGGGTCTGGCCTCCCATATATTCCGTACAAACCAGTTGTTCTGCAGTTCCTGTCAGGGAATCTTTTACGACAGCGGGGCCGTGGAAGAGGCAGAAGCCTTTGCCGCACGCTTTATGCCTCTGCTGGAGGAGGCGGGACAACGGATTAGCTTCCGGGAAATCGGTCTGCAGGCACAAGTCACCCTTCGACGGGAACAGCAGCGGCTGGAGTCTCTTTTCCATCCTGCCCGAATTCTCTGGGGGGAATACTGCAATATCACTGTCTCGGACAATCACAGGCTGGAACCCTCCCGAATGTTCGGCGACCTCTGGATTAAACCGCTGCCCCGCGCTCTTCTTCCGGAGGCGCTGCAGCCATACAGGGGATATCTGCAAACGGCAGGCCTGCTTTGCGGAAAAAAAGAGCGTCTTTCATTGGCGCGGCTGCTTTGCCGCTCGGGTGTATCCCGCGTCACTTACGGCGAGGATATGTCCCGATTGATGCCGGGACAAACCCACGACGGCCGCTATCCTTTGCGGGAATATTCGCGGATGGTAGAAATAGCGGTAGAATCAGACTTGTAAGGGAGGGCGTAAAAAGAGGCTCTCCCATCCCAAAGACGCTTCCCAAAATCCGCCTTCCACTGCCGCCAAATATAGCCGGCAAGCTGACGTATACTCTGTATAACCGCTCTCCCTTTTCCAAATGGATTCCTCTCCCTAACAGCCCACGGCAAAAAACGCCGGCCCTGCTATTGGCAGGGCCGGCGTCTTTGGTTATTGGTGCTCAATCGATGGCCTGCGTCACAAGCAGGAGGCGACGTTCCCGCCACCCTCTGTTGCCTTTCCCACAAGCCGCTTAACTGTTCTTATCCACGCTCTTGAATTGCTTGAGATTGCCCGCTTTCCCATGACGCTGCTCCAAAATCGCCCGGAGCTCCTCCGGCGTGATGCCCTGCAGCGCCATGAGCACCAGCATGTGGTAGGTCAGATCGCAGATTTCTCCCGCCGTTTCGGCATTGTTCCCGTTTTTGGCGGCGATGATGGTTTCGGCGCACTCCTCCCCCACCTTTTTCAGGATCTTGTCGATCCCCTGATCAAAAAGATAACGGGTATAAGAGTTTTCCGCCGGGTGATCCCGCCGCTCCAGAATCGTTTCGTAAACCGCCTGAATACAATCGTCCATAAACAGCTTCCTTTCCTTATCAGCCATCCCTATTCCCCTTCGTCAGCCGGTTGAAAAAGCAGGAATGAGCGCCGGTGTGGCAGGCGGCGCCCGTCTGCTCCACCCGGATCAGCAGGGCGTCGTCGTCGCAGTCTCCGTCAATGGATACCACCCGTTGGATATGTCCGCTGGTGGCGCCCTTATTCCAGTATTCCCGCCGGGACCGGCTCCAGAACCAGGTGGTGCCGGTTTCCACCGTCCGCTGCAGGGACATACGGTTCATATACGCCAGCATCAGCACCTCGCCCGTGGAGGCCTCCTGCACGATGGCGGGAACCAAAGCGGATTTGCGGAAAAACCGATCCAGCTCCAGCCCGTCCGCCGGGGAGGCGGCGGCCTCCAGCGCCGCTTCCAGCCGCAAGGTGCCGCTGTAAAGGGATTTGCCGCAGATGGCGCCGTAAAGTCCCATGGCTTTCAGGTCCCGGATATCCTGCAGCTCCCGGATACCACCGGAGGCTACGACGTTGCAGGAAACCGCCTGGTTCAGCGCCGCCAGTTGCTCCAGATTGGGGCCGGTCAGGGTTCCGTCCCGGGAGATATCGGTGAAAATCAGGGTCTGGACTCCCACCGCCTCCATCTTCCTGGCCAGCTCCAGATAGGATACGTCGGAAACGTCCAGCCAGCCCTCGGCGGCCACCATCCCCTCCTTGGCGTCGATCCCCACAGCGATACGATTGCCGTAGGTCTTCACCGCCTCCGCCACAAAAGCGGGATCCTTCAAGGCTGCGGAGCCCAGGATGCAGCGGGCGATGCCGCTGTCAAAGTATTCCTCCAATGCGGCCATATCCCGTATACCGCCGCCCACCTCCACCTGAAGGCCGCTTTCCGCCGCCACACGGGCAAAAAGGGACGTGTTGACCCGCCGCCCGGTTTTGGCGCCGTCCAGATCCACCATATGGATCCAGCGGGCGCCGGCCGCAGCGAAGGAGCGGGCGGTTTCCAGCGGATCCGCCGCCACCTTGTGCGCGGTGGAGAAATCCCCTTGTATCAGGCGCACGCACTCGCCGTTGTGAATGTCGATCGCGGGAAATATAATCATAGATAAAACCGTGTCCTTTCCATGCGTCGGCGCCTTGCCTGCGTCAATCCAGACTGCCCTTGGTGGATAAAATCCCATCCCTGGGGACAACCGCCAGCCGCAGGGCATGGGCCGCGGCTTTAAATAACGCTTCGGTCACATGATGGGCGTTATCGCCATACAGCGCCCGCAGATGCAGGGTGATCCCGGCGTTGAAGGCCATCGCCCGGAAAAACTCACCGGTCAGGCAGCTATCGTAGTCCCCGATCCGTTCCTGAGCAAAGGCCGCTTCGAATACCAGATAAGGACGGCCGCTGATATCCACCGCCGCGAAAGCCAGCGCCTCGTCCATGGGAAGGGTGAAGCTCCCGAACCGGGCGGTCCCCTCTTTATTCCCCAAAGCGTCGGCCAGAGCCTTCCCCAGCACAATGCCCGTGTCCTCCACCGTATGATGGCCATCCACCCGCAGGTCTCCCTCCGCCTTCAGGGTCAGCCCCAAGCCGCCGTGAACCGCGAAGGCCTCCAGCATATGGTCGAAAAAGCCGATACCCGTATCCACGGCCACCGGACCGCCGTCCAGGCAGACCGCCGCTTCGATGCGGGTTTCCTTCGTCTCCCGACGGCAGGTTCCCTTTCTCATGCCTTTTCCTCCTTTTCAGCGCCGGCGCAGGATGCATTCCAGCGTCGCCAGCAGCTCCTGATTTTCGCTTTCCGTTCCCGCCGTGATCCGCAGAAATTCCTCCCCGAACCGGCGGATGAGGATCCCTCTGTCCGCCAGATCGTCGTAGATCTCCCTGGTATCCTTCACCTTTACATAGGCGAAGTTGGTGACGCTGTCGAACACCTTTTCCAGCAGGCCCTCCGCCTCCAGCTTGCGAAGCCCCGTCACCAGCATATCCCGGGAGGTCAGCAGCAGTCCCCGGTATACCTCGTGATACAGCGGATTAGACAAAGCCACCGTGGCCATGGCCTGGGTCACGGCGTTGACATTGTAGGGGGATTTGGCCGCCCGCAATATGCCGGTGAGCCTCCGGTTGGCCACCGCGAAGCCCACCCGCAGCGCCGCCAGCCCCAGCGCCTTGGAGCCGGTGCGCAGGATGATCAGGTTGTCGTACCCCTCCGCCTCGTCCAGCAGGGATTGATCCCAAAAATCCATATACGCCTCGTCCAGCACGATCAACGCGTCGGTTTCAGTGATGATCCGCCGCACGTCCTCCCTTTTCAGTCCCAGCGAAGTGGGGTTGCAGGGGTTGGAAAAGATAAAGAGACGAATCTTTTCCTCCCGGATGGTGCGGATCACCTTCTCCGGATCGATACGCAGCTCCTCTCCCTTGTCCAAGGTGACGCAGGGCGTCTCGGTGATCGCGGTATAAAACCGGTACATGGAGAAATCCGGCGCCACCGTCAGCACCTTTTCCCCTTTTTGCAGAAAGGTGGAAAGAATGACGGAAATCAGCTCATCCGATCCGTTGCCCGCCGTAACCAGCTCCGGCTTCACCTTGTAAAGGGAGGCGAAAGCGGCGCAGAGGTCGCGGGCCAATGGGTCGGGGTAGCGGTTGAGCGCCACGTCGGCCGCAGCCCTGGCCATCTTCATGCGATCCGCTTCCGTGGGCAGCAGGAAGGATTCGTTGGCGTCCATATGGACCCGATAGACACCCTCGCTGCAATCGTAAGGGTGCAGGGAACCAGCCTTGGGAGCAAGTGTATACATCATCCGAGCCGTCCTTTACCATAAACTATTCCGTACGGATTTTAATGGAATTGGCGTGGGCATCCAGCCCCTCCGCCATGGCGATGGCCACAATGTCCTCCCGCGCCGCTTCCAGCGCCTTCTGATTATAGGAGATGAAGCTGGATTTCTTGACGAAACTGTCCACCGACAGGGGCGAGAAGAAGCGGGCGGTGCCGCTGGTGGGCAGCACGTGGTTGGGA
>CAKTTT010000155.1 GCA_934615635.1 uncultured Eubacteriales bacterium
GCTGGGCCCCCTTTTGGCGGATGACAACGGCTATCGGGAGGCGGAACTGCCGTTACTGTGCGACTATGCGGATGAAAAGACCGCCGAAAAAATCCAGGGCTTCGCCCGCAAACGAGCGTTGGCGGAAACCGACCGCGCCGTCTATCAGGCCATGGAGGCCTTTGTCCATAACCTGAACACCATGCATTCCCGCGCCGGCGCTCAGATTCCCTTCAGCTCCATCAACTACGGCATGGACACCACCCCCGAGGGCCGCCTGGTGATCAAAAACGTCCTCCTCGCCACCGAAGCGGGCCTGGGCAACGAGGAAACCCCCATCTTCCCCATCCACATCTTCAAGGTCAAGGAGGGGATCAACTACAATCCCGGGGAGCCCAACTACGACCTGTTCCAGTTAGCCTGCCGCGTCAGCGCCAAGCGTCTCTTCCCCAACTTCTCCTTTATCGACGCCCCCTTTAACCTGCGGTATTATAAGGAAGGCGATCCCAACACCGAATGCGCCTATATGGGCTGCCGCACCCGGGTCATGGCCAACCGCTACGATCCCACCCGGGAGCAGGTGTTCGGCCGGGGCAACCTATCCTTCACTTCGGTCAATCTGCCCCGCATCGCCATTCGCAGCCACGGCAACGTGGATTTCTTCTTCGAAGAGCTGGACAGAAAAATTGATCTGGTCATCGGCCAGCTTCTGGAGCGGTTCGAAATCCAGTGCAAAAAAAGGGTGCGCAATTTTCCCTTCCTGATGGGCCAGGGAATCTGGCTGGATTCGGACAAGCTGGGGCCGGACGACGAGGTGCGGGAGGTCCTCAAGCACGGCACCCTGACCTTGGGCTTCATCGGCCTGGCGGAATGTCTCAAATCCCTGCTGGGCTTCCATCACGGGGAAAGCCGGGAGGCCCAGAACCTGGGCCTGGAAATCGTCGGCTACATGCGTAAGCGGATGGACGAGGCCAGCGAAAAATACGGCCTGAACTTTTCCCTGATCGCCACCCCCGCCGAAGGGCTGTCCGGCCGGTTCATCCGGATGGATAAAGCCAAATACGGCATCCTCCCCGGCGTCACCGACCGGGAATATTATACCAATTCCTTCCATGTGCCGGTGTATTACGACATCAGCGCCTTCGATAAGATCGCCATCGAGGCCCCCTATCACGAGCTGACCAACGGCGGTCATATCACCTATGTGGAGCTGGACGGCGACCCCTCGGAGAACCTGGAGGCCTTCGAGACGGTGGTCCGGGCCATGAAGGAGGCGGGTGTGGGCTACGGATCGGTCAACCATCCGGTGGATCGGGATCCGGTCTGCGGCTATACCGGCATCATCGGGGATGTCTGCCCCTCCTGCGGTCGCAGCGAGGAGGACGGAAAGGCTAAATTCGAGCGGATCCGCCGCATCACCGGCTATCTGGTGGGAACGCTGGATCACTTTAACGACGCCAAGCGCGCGGAGGTCCGGGATCGGGTGAAGCACTCTCTGGGCACCGGAGCGGGCGTGATGGAAAAAATCTGAGAGAAAGGGACGCGCCGTTCATGTCACAGCTTCAACTGGCAGGCGTCATCCGGGAATCCATCGTGGACGGCCCCGGCATCCGCTTCGTCGTGTTCACCCAGGGTTGCCCCCACCGCTGTCCCGGCTGCCACAATCCGGCCACCCATGATCCTGCCGGCGGCTATGCCGGAGATACGGAGACCCTGCTGCGGGAATTCCGCAAAAACCCGCTGCTGGCGGGCGTCACCCTCTCCGGCGGGGAGCCCTTTCTTCAGGCCGCTCCCTTGGCGGGGCTGGCCCGTGAGATTCACGCCCTGGGCAAAAGCGTCGTCACCTACACCGGCTATACCATCGAACAACTGCTTGCCGGCCTGGAGGGACACCCCGGCTGGGAGGAACTGCTTCGGCAAACCGATATCCTCATCGACGGCCCCTTTCTCGAGGCGCAAAAATCCTTGAATCTCCGCTTTCGCGGCTCCCGCAACCAGCGGGCCATCGATCCCGCCGCCTCCCTTCGGGAAGGGCGGGCGGTGGAAGTCGTCTTGTAAAACCGCGCAGAAACCGGTTATCCTCATGCGGTTCCGTGAACTGTCCACTCCCTCCAGACCGGCGGCAACTATCCCCCGGCATAGCCCAGGGGTTCCTACAAGAAAGATCCCCAGGTTTTTGAAAACCTGAGGATCTTTCTTTACTCTATTCTTTTACGACTCATCATCCGGAGGAATATAGTTCTTGATATTCATGTTTATGCCTGGCGTATTTTTACCATCCCCACGATAAGCAAACAGGGGATCTGTATCATCCTCCATTTTGATGACGTATAATGACCGGATCCCCACATTATCGGGATTGGCGATATCAATGGTGACGTCCTGCATGGCAAAGCGATATGTCCGCTCACTTGTTTTAACATCGTAAGTGGAGTAAAATTCCTTCAGCCTATAGCCATCTTCTCTCGTTTCTTCAACCCCAGGTCCTCCCCAATTATTATACGATACAAAATCGCCTTCATAATAATCGAACAAGGACTTCATACCATCATTAAAATTCTTCGCATCCGCGATAGCACTTTTAGAAAACAGGGCTTTCAATGCGCTTTCATCCTTACTTTGCAGCGCCTCCAACACCTTTTCCATTCGCGCATTGGCTATTTGGTTATCACTGTCAAACAGTCCTCCCCCTCCTAACGAACATGCACTCATAGATATTGTCGCTAAAGTCATCAGCAATGCCATCCATTTCCTTTTCATGGATACCCTCCTACGGTCAAAATGTATACGTTGCCGTTAATTTTCTGGAGTTAAAGCTCCAGCCTGCCGGGCGGCTTTTGCGAAATGCATGAAACATTCCCGAACTGTTCAATCTCACCGTGAAAGTGGCCGTTAGATCTGATGCTAAGTATGTATGTGATATAAATTAACATTCGTTAACCACCACATTCTTTCCCTATAGGTGATGTGGTGGTTTTTATATTGAAGTATCAAGGTCATATTGATGACAAGCCCTGTATCCACCTACCAAAGCGGTTCGCAAGGATGGCCGATACCTGTCCCCGCCGTCCTGCCTTTGCTAGGACGATCACGGCAGCGGACAGCGGCTTTCCCGCCCTGCGGGCCCACCGGAATCTCTACCTCGCCGCATCGCCGGCCGTTTCCTTCAGCCCCAGCACCGCTACCAGCGGATAGTGATCCGAAGGGTACCGTCCCTCGCTGCTGCTGGTGTCGAGATACACCTCCTCCACCACGAATTCATCGGTGACAAAAATATAATCGATGGGCTCCCCCTTCATCCGTCCCTTGAAACCATGGTAGGTGTTGCGAATCTCCCGTCCCGCGCCGCCGGCATATATGCTGCTCAGATGAATATCGGGGTAGTCGTGGAGATTTTCCGTCAGAATCCGGATGGGCTTGCTCTCGGGATGGGCGTTGAGATCCCCCATGAGGATGGTGGGCAGCTTTTCCTTCTGATTCATTTTATGCATGTATTCCAGAATGATTTTAACGCCTAGGGTGCGGGCCGGCCCGCACACGTGATCGAAATGGGTGTTGAATACCCGGATCTTCCGGGATAGCTTGCGGGAATACGCCTCGCAGACGGTGCAGATCCGGGGAAACATGGCGAAATATGCGCGGCTGCCGCTTTTTTCTGGATGCTTGGACAGCCAAAAGGTTTCATTGTAAACCAGATCCAGATCGGTGTTGCGCAGCAGGATCGCCGCGTGCTCGTTGTCCATCCTTTTTGTCCGTCCCAGCCCGAACACGCTGTAATCCTGCAGCCGGCGCTGGATGTCCGCTTTCATGGAGGGCAGCATCTCCTGCACCCCCACCACTGCCGCACCGGATTCCTGTATCATACGGGCCACCAGTTCTCTGCGATATTCCCAGCGGTGAACGCCCGCAAAAAGGGAATCCCGTTTAAGATTGAAGGACACCACCTTGATCGCCGGTCCCATTACCGTTGCCATTGCCATCGTCACGCCCTTTTCCTGCGTTAGTTCTATTACTTCTATTGTATCCCATCCCGCTCACAAGTCAACATACAGCTCCTTTCAAAATTCGTAAGAAATTATGAAGCCCCGCCCAATATTTTCCTTTACCTGCGTTCGCAAACCGTTCTTCCCCTCCCTTTACTTTTTCTTCTAAAATGGATAAACTAAGGATAGAAAGAGGGGAAATCCATGGAACGGACCATTCTGCACTGCGACTGCAACGGCTTCTATGCTTCGGTTGAGTGCGTGCATAACCCCCGGCTTAAGGAGGTTCCCATGGCCGTCTGCGGCAATCCAGAAAACCGCCGGGGAATCATTCTGGCCAAAAACGAGCTTGCCAAGCGCCGCGGGGTGCTCACGGCGGAAACCGTCTGGCAGGCGAAGAAAAAATGTCCCGATCTGGTGTTGATACCGCCTCACCGGGAGGAATACCTGCGGTATTCCCGCCGGGTCAACGCCATCTACGCCCAGTTTACCGATCAGGTGGAGCCTTTTGGCATCGACGAATCCTGGCTGGATGTCACCGGCAGCTTGGGATTGTTCGGCAGCGGTAAAGAGATCGCCGATCAGCTTCGCCGCCGTGTCCGGGAAGAGCTTGGCCTCACTATTTCCGTCGGCGTATCCTATAATAAAATTTACGCCAAGCTGGGCAGCGACTACCGCAAACCGGACGCCACCACGGTCATCGACTCCGCCAACTATCGGGAAATCGTCTTTCCCCTGCCTGTCACCGATCTGCTTTTTGTGGGACAATCGGCCGCAGCCCTTCTCCTGGGAATGCGTATCCGCACCATCGGCGATCTGGCCGCAGCCGACCGCTCGCTGCTGGTCGCCCGGATGGGGAAAATCGGCGGTATGCTCCACGACTATGCCGCCGGCCTGGACGACAGCCCCGTGCGCCGGACATCGGAGGTGCGGGAAATTAAGTCCGTGGGCAACGGTCTCACTTTCAGCCGCAATCTGGAGGGCTGGGAGGACATCCGTCTTGGTCTCACCATCCTGGCGGACGAGGTGGCCACCCGATTGCGCCGTCAGGGCCTTTTGAGCCGTACCGTCCAGCTCACCATCAAGGATCCCGCTCTCAAGACCATCACACGCCAGCGGCCTCTTCCCCGTCCCACCAATCTGGCGCGCGAGCTTGTGGACGCCTGTCTTTCCATGATGCAGGCCTGCTGGAATGAGCATTCCCCCGTGCGTATGTTGACGATAACCGCCCAACAACTCACCGAGGAGGAAGGCGGAGAGCAGCTCAGCTTTTTCGAGCCGGAGGCCGCTATCCAGCATGAAAAGCGGGCCCGGCTGGAGCAGACGGTGGACGCCATACGGGACAAATTCGGCCGCGGCGCCATCCAGCCCGGCTCGGTCATCGGCAACGACATCGGCGTGGACGTAGGCGGCATAGAGGATATGGAGCAGGGTGACGAGGACAAGGGTGGCCTGTCCCCTTTCTGACGGCAGACCGCCGTGGAAAAGCGCGTGAAAAAAACAGCGAAAAAAGATAGGGGAATCCTGCAGAATACGCTTGACAAAGCGGGACGACCCTTGTATAATATACTCCGTTGCTGCTGCAATCGCGGCGGCATATGGCCCGGTAGTTCAGCTGGTTAGAACGCTAGCCTGTCACGCTAGAGGTCGACGGTTCGAGCCCGTTCCGGGTCG
>CAKTTT010000156.1 GCA_934615635.1 uncultured Eubacteriales bacterium
GTTTATCGAATTCGGCGAGGATAAGGCCATGATGCTGAACAACGCCGACTGGCTTCTGAAGCTCAACTATGTCGAGCTGCTCCGGGATGTGGGGGCTTGCTTTTCGGTGAACAATATGCTTCGGGCGGAGTGCTACAAGCAGCGCATGGAAAAGGGCCTTTCCTTCCTGGAATTCAACTATATGATCATGCAGTCCTATGATTTTTACCATATGTTCAAGCATTACGGATGCAATATGCAGTGCGGCGGCAATGACCAATGGTCCAACATGCTGGGGGGCACCGAGCTGATCCGCAAAAAGCTTGGGAAGGACGCCCATTGCCTGACCATCACCCTTCTGACCGATTCCCAGGGCAACAAGATGGGTAAGACCGCCGGCAACGCCGTCTGGCTGGATCCGCAGAAAACCAGCCCCTACGAGTTTTTCCAGTACTGGCGGAATGTCGACGACGCCGACGTGGTAAAATGCCTGAAGATGCTGACCTTTATCCCGGTGGAGGAGATCGACGCCATGGCCGCGGAGATGAACATCAACCGCATGAAGGAGCGGCTGGCCCATGAGCTGACCTCCCTGGTTCACGGCGCGGCCGAGGCGGATAAGGCGCTGGAGGCGGCCCGTGCGCTCTTTGCCGGCGGCGCGGCCAGCGAGCATATGCCCTCCACCTCGCTGGCGGCGGACGCGCTGGCCGGCGGAGGGATCGGCATCATCGATCTGCTGACCATCACCGGGTTGGCAGCATCCCGGGGGGAGGCCCGCCGGCTGGTGCAGCAGGGCGGCGTCGCCGTGGATGACGAAAAAATCACCGACTTCGCCGCCGCCATCCCCGCCGCGGCGTTTGAAAAGGGCTATGTGGTCATCCGGAAAGGCAAAAAGGTTTTCCACAAGGCCGTCCGGTCCTGAACGATGCGGAAAAGCCATCCCCCGGGCGCTACGTCCGGGGGATGGCTTGCATCTTTCCGCGGTATACGCTATAATCAGGGCACATTGAAGAGAGAAAGGATATGGAGCCTACGATGGAGCCGGTTATCAGCGTGGTGATCCCCGCCTACAACGCCGCGGGATGCATCGGAGAAACGCTGGATAATATTTTGAGCCAGACCATGCGGGAGCTGGAGGTTATTGTGGTGGACGACGGCTCCACCGACGGCACCGGCGCGCTGCTGGAGGAATATCGGCGGCGGGATCCCCGGGTACGGGTGCTGACGGTGGAGAACGGCGGCCCCGCGGCGGCCCGCAACCAAGGAATCCCTCTGGCCCGGGGCCGGTATCTTCTTTTTGTGGACAGCGACGACAGGCTGGAGCCGGATGCACTGGCCATCCTGCGGGAGCAGACGGAGCGGGATCAGCCGGATATGCTGATTTTCGGCTTCTATATCCGCAACATCGCCAGGGGCAATACCTTTTCCTATTTTTACCCGGACACGGCCCTGCGTTCTACGGAAGAGATCCGGGAGCATTTTCCGGGGATGTACCGGCACAATGTTCTCAACCAGGTGTGGAACAAGCTGTACGCCACCGCCTTTATCCGGGAGAACGGGCTGACCTTTCCGGATTATCATTATGGGGAGGACAGGCTGTTTGTGCTGGACAGCCTGAAGGCGGCGACCCGTGTGACGGTGACGGGGCGATGCCTTTATGATTATTATATCCGGCCGGGAGAGAGCCTGGTGACCCGCTTTTATGACAAAAAGTTCGAGGTCTGCTGCCTGATCGACGAGAAAATCCGGGCTTTTGTGGCCGCTTCCCATGAGGAGGCCGCCACCTTCCGGTATATGTATCTCAAAAGCGTGGTTTCCTGTATCGTGAATTTTTACGGCCCCTCTTGCCCCTACTCCTTCGGGGAGAAGCGGCGGCAGGTGTCGGCCATGCTGCATCACCCCCAGGTGCGGGAGCAGGTGCGGTTTTCCGCTAAGAATGGGCTGGCGGGGAATCTGCTGTGCCTGCTGATCCGCACCCGGCTGGCGCTGCCCAATATGGCGGCGGCCTGGCTCATCGCCAAGGCCAGCCGGCTGCTGCCCACCCTGTTTATCCGGGTGAAGCATCCAGACGCCGTGGAGGGAACGGAAAACGGCGAGGCGTGAAACGGAGCGTAGGCGGACAGCCGGAAAATACCGGAGGTTCCTTTGATGCAATAGCTGTGGCCGCCGCCGTGAACCTGTCTCCAGGGGCGGCGGACAGGATCGCTTGCGTGTCCGCTCCCCACGGGAGCGGATTTTTGCATCCTATAATAAGGGGGGCGTGAGTCTGCCCTGCGCCGGCTTTGGCGGAGTCATGCCGCGCCGATCTCGTCCGCTCGTTATCTCACGTCTTACGACGGGGCGCTTGGTCGCGATTGGGATAAAAATAAAGCGGGCGGCGGCCGGTTGTTCCTTGCGTATATCGGCGCGAGGGGGTATAATAGACACAGCCAGAAGTACCAGGGAGACAAGAACAGGGGCGGCTGTGTCCTGGCGTTTGCCGGGAGCAAACGCCCCCATAGGCGGCGCATAAGAGACCGCCAGAAGTGCCAGGGAGACAAGAACAGGGGCGGCTGTGTCCTGGCGTTTGCCGGGAGCAAACGCCCTCATGGCGGCGCATAGAAGACCGCTAAAACCGCCAGGAGAACAAAGATGGGCGGCGGTGTCCGACAGGCCGATTAGGAAAAACATCGTAACCCGAACAGGGGAAAGGCGGCGAAACCATGCCCAGCTTCAAAAGCAAGCTCCTCAGCGGAACCATGAAAAGCGTCAAGCCCATCATCACCGGGCTGCGGATCTCTGAGCAGCGAAAGGGCATGAATCTGCTGCAGTATATCCACCCCAAGCCCAAGGATGTGCGGATCAAGGAGGCGGAGGACTGTCCGCTGCCGGGGAAGTGGGCGATTCCGCAGAATCGGACGCCGGGTAAAGCGGTGCTGTATACCCACGGCGGCGCTTATGTGTACGGGTCCCCTTCCACACATGAGGTGATCATCAGCCGGCTGGCGGAAAAAAGCGGCGTGGCGGTGTTCGCCTACGACTACCGTCTGGCCCCCGAGCACCCCTTCCCCGCCGCCCTGGAGGATGCGGTCACGGCCTTCGATTATCTGCTGCAGCAGGGGTTCGGTCCCCGGGACATCGTGCTGTGCGGGGATTCGGCGGGCGGCGGCCTGACGCTGGCGCTGGCCCTGCTGCTGCGGGACCGGGGCCGGGAGCTGCCCGCCGCCTTGGCGGTGATCTCCCCCTGGACGGATCTCACCGAATCGGGGGATTCCCATTATCGCAACGCGGCGTTGGATCCGCTGATTTCCAGCGAGGAGCTGCGGGAGGACGCGCTGCTCTACGCGGGGAAAGAGGAGCTGCGCAATCCCTATATCTCCCCCCTTTACGGGGATTACACCGGCTTTCCGCCGGTGCTGATCCATGTGGGCACCAATGAGGTGCTGCTGGATGATTCCCGAAATCTGGCGCTGGAGATGGATAAGCAGGGCGTAGATGTGGATATCGATATTTATGAGGGCATGTGGCACGTGTGGCATATGTACGACGTGCCGGAGGCCCGCGCCGCCATCAACAAAATGGTGTGGTTCCTTCAGACGGCGCTGGAGCTGGACGGCATGAAGAAGCGCACCGTGCGGCCGGGGGCGCGGTACCGCCATTTCAAGGGCAAGGATTACCGTGTGCTCTACGTGGCGCGGCACAGCGAAACCTTGGAGGAAATGGTGGTTTATCAGCAGCTTTACGGGGATCAGGGCATCTGGGTTCGGCCGCTGGAGATGTTCCTGGAAACGGTGGAGCACGGCGGCAGGCTGGTGTACCGCTTCGCGGAGCTGGAGGAGGATACGTGAGGCCGCGACGGATCCGCTCACGGTAAAAAGGGTATGCGGAAGGGCTGAAGGGATATGGAAGCCAAGAGAAAAAGTTGGATGCCGTTGGACAATTCGGCCAAGATTTATCCGGCGGTGATGTCCCGGGATTGGGCGGCGGTGTTTCGTGTCAGCGTCACCCTGCGGGAGCCCATACGGCCGGATGTCCTCCAGCAGGCGCTGGAGGACACGGTGGAGCGCATCCCCAGCTTCAGCCTTTCCCTCCATCGGGGCGCCTTCTGGTACTACCTGGATACCAATGAGCATCCGCCTCATGTGGAAGAGGATGTGAAGAACCCCTGCAAGAAGATCGACAAGCGGGAGAACGACGGCTACTGTTTCCGGGTACGGTATTACCGGTGCCGGATAGCGGTGGAGCTGTTCCACTCTTTGGCGGACGGCACCGGCGCCATGATTTTCCTCAAAACCCTAGCGGGGAGGTATCTGCAGCTTCTCGGCCTGCCGGTGGAGGCGGGAGAGGGGATGCTGGACTGCGTCGCATCTCCTAAGGAGGCGGAGATGGAGGACAGCCACCTGAAATACGCCCGGTTCCGGCATATCGAAAGCCGCCGGGAGGCCAAGGCCTACCATCCCAGGATGACCCGGGAGCCGGTGCCCACCCTGCACATCATCACCGCGACCATGCCGGTGGAGCAGGTGCATGAACGGTCCAAGGCCCTGGGGGTCACCATCAACGAGTATCTGGCGGGAGGGTTGTGCTACGCCTTTTATCTCCGGCAGCGGGAGGAGCATAACCGCCGGCAGTATCCGGTGAAGATCAGCGTCCCCATCAACATGCGGTCCTTTTACCCCTCCGAGACGGTGCGGAATTTTTCCCTTTTCGTCAATCCCGGCATCGATCCGGATTACGGGGACTATACCTTTGAGGAGATCGTCCAGCATGTCCATCATTTCATGCGGCTGCGCCTCAATGAGAAGTATCTCAACGCGGTGCTTTCCGCCAATGTGGGCAACGAGACCAACACCGCCATGCGGGCGGTTCCCCTCTTCCTCAAAAATTTCGCGATGAGCCTGGCGTATCGCCTGTATGGGGAGAGCCGCTACAGCATCGGTTTTTCCAACCTGGGGGTGATGAAGGTGCCGGAAAGTATGCGGCCCTATGTAGAGCGGTTCGATTTCATGATGGGACCGCCCCGATACAACGGCCACGGAGCCACCGCCGTCAGCTATGACGGCAAGCTGTATTTCACCATGATCCGGGTGGTGGAGGAAACGGATGTGGAGCGGCTGTTCTTCACCGAGTTGGTGAAGCGGGGCGTCCATGTGAAGCTGGAGAGCAACGACGACGGATGAAACCCCGCGGGAAGGAGCCCGGCGGGTTCGGATGGAGGAATGGCTATGTCCTATTGCGTCAATTGCGGCGTGGAGCTGGCGGATTCGGAGCGCCGGTGCCCGCTTTGTCATACCGAGGTGCACAATCCCCGGCAGCCCTACGACAGGAAAATCCCCAAGCCCTTCCCGAACCGGCTGGATCTGTTCGAGCCGGAGGACAACCGGGGCTTTGCCGCGGCGATCACCACCCTGCTGCTGGCCCTGCCCGCCGCCATTTGTCTGGCCTGCGACGTGGCGTATACCCGGGGGGCCGGCTGGTCCATGCTGGTGACGGGCGCCATGGCCATGCTGTGGGTGTTTATTGTTCCGCCCATTTTTCTTCGCCGGCATAAGGTGCTGTTCTGCGGCACCCTGGACACGGCGGCGGTGCTGGG
>CAKTTT010000157.1 GCA_934615635.1 uncultured Eubacteriales bacterium
GTGTGGGCGCTCTGGTGAAGATGGCCGCTGAAAAGGGCCGCGCTACCCGCCCTGACATCAAGCTGGGCATCTGCGGCGAGCACGGCGGCGATCCCTCCTCCGTGGAGTTCTGCCACAACATTGGGCTGAACTATGTGTCCTGCTCCCCCTTCCGCGTGCCGATCGCCCGTCTGGCTGCCGCTCAGGCCGCCATCAAGGAAAAGCGCGCGAAATAAGCGGCTTGTTTTAGGGCACCACCCATTAGCAAACCCCGAATAGAAAAACTGACCTTGTGGAGTAACATCTGCAAGGTCTTTTTTTGTGCCGGAAGCCTTGCAAATAGCGGATTTGTTGGGTAAATAGCCATTTACCACACTGTTCCGTGCTGATTCAAAACTCAAAAACCTTTGCCCCAAAAAATGATAATCGGGCTTGCCCCGGAACAGGCTTGTTTTAGGGCAACGCCTGATAGCAAACCCCGAAGCAAAGCGACTAGCAAAAAGACCTTGCAAGGAGTTTCCTTGCAAGGTCTTTTTTTATACGGGGAAACCTTGCGCACAGCAGATTTTTTGAATAAACTTGCGATGTTCATGCGTCTTCCGAGAAAAGGTTTGGAAAAATATTCGCAAACGCTTTAGCTGCACCGGGGAATCCCCCGGGTCGGGATGATAGAAACAGGCGGGATAAGACATGGTCTTTGCCGGGTAGATGAAAACTGCCGTCGGCAGCAAGCCCCCCAAGGAGATCGCCTTCAACTGCGGCCCTCTTCGCCTGCAAGCCGGCACTCTATACAATCGTTCGTGTCGGTAGCGATCACGGGCTACACCGTTACTTCTGACGCGCCATGTTGGCGGCATACAGGCAACCACAGATCCTGAAGGGAGCGGGGATAACCCCGCTCCCTTTCGTGCTGCTTCCTGGGCCCATATCCGGAGAAAATACGGCATACGTATCTCCTCCAGTAAACAGTATCCCCCGAAAGAGCAGTATCCGTATGCAAACCAGCTTAAATTCGATAACCAGGGTATAGGGAAAGCGAAAAAACGAATTTTATTTAAATTTCCTCGTCAAAACGCGGAGCAAGGATGGTCTTAATAAATAGAAGGAAGCTTGGGGAAGGAGCCGGTAAAAATGGGCGTACGGTGTTCTCAGTGCGGCCGGGAGCTGTCGTTCTGCCTAAGCTGCGGGGCCAGGGTCCTGCCGGCGAAAGCCATTTGTCCCTGCTGCGGCAGGGACATCCCCCGCGGCCGGCTCTGTCTGCATTGCGGATATAGACTGACGAAGCCCTGCCCTTATTGCGGCGCGGAGCTGCTGGGAAAGGAGAAATACTGCCCGGAGTGCGGGCGGAGAATGGAAGGGAAGGATATTGCCGAAGGGGAGACGGATACATAAGCTCTACATAAAAAATCACCTCTCGAAGCCGTCAAAATGGATTGGGCAGAAGGTCTTACTATAAAAGGATATTTTGATTATTTCAGAAAAGGGGGACGTGTGATGGGATAAGACCGGCAATAGGCGACCTCTTATAGCGGCAGGGCCGCCGAAACGACCGAATGATAAAAAGATGGAGGAAGCGAAGATGAAAAGCTGTTGGAAAAAACTGCTGGCCTGCGCGACGGCCCTGTGCGTGAGTCTGACCGGATTCGGCCTGTCTTTTTGCGCCGAATCGGACGATGAAAGGCTTTGGCGGAACGAGGCTGCCGGAGACGCCTCGGCGGAAATCACCAGGGTGGAATGCTGCGGCTCCATGAATCCCCAATATGTGGAGGCGGGAACGGCCCTGGAAGACCTATCCTTTACTCTGTCCGTCTGGTTCGAGGGGGAGGAGGATGCGTCGGGAACCTACACCGTGATTCCCGAGGAAATTACCGGATACGATCCTTCGGAGGGCGTCAAATATCTGACGATCTCTGTGACGATTCACGGAAAGCTCTACGAATTTAAGACGGACGTCACCGTCCTGCCGCCGGAGGAGTACAAGGAGCACCAGGACATATTTTTTAGGTTATGGCATCATTATCATCGCGTATTGTGTTTACATGACTGGTTAGATGGAACCGCATGGACCATCGGCAATTTCAACTACGACGGGCGGGTCACCCCGGAAAATGCGGACACACTGGTTTTAGGTGCCTATTTGGAAGAATATTCTGCAAACGGCTCGGCTTTTTGGGAAACCTATTATGACGATGAAACCAACAATTTTATCATTCCCCGGGCCGATATGGAGAAAATGTTTGCCAAGGCGTTCACCGGCAGTCCGGAAGGGCTGACCGCTTCCTCCATGTATCATCCGGAGACGGATACCTTCGAATATGGCTTGCAGGGCTACGGCGGGGCCGGCAGCCCATGGTACTCCTATGAAAAATCCGTCGACAGCGACGGAAATACGGTGATCCGCTATACTCCCCAAAATTCGGATCGTTGCGCGCATTGCTACCATCCTGTGGAAATGGGCTATCACAACATCGAGCTGGTGCTGGCGCCGGACGGCCGGATGGTTTCCATCAAGCTGCTGCCGCTGGGACACATCCTGGTCCCCTTCCCCCGGACGATTTATCAGGTGGGAGAACCCTTTGACGTTGCAGACGCAATGGTTTGCGCGGTGTACGAGGTGTCCGACCTATACGGCGACAAGCGATCTGAGGCGCTTCTGCCGCTGACCGCCGACATGATCAGCGGCTACGACCCCAACAAAATCGGCCAGCAAACCTTGACGTTTTCCTATCAGGACACCGTTTTCCCCTTGGAAGTTACGGTGACGGAAGAGGAAGCGACAGGATGGTCGACCCCCTCGCCTACCACATATGAGCAGGGCGAACCGCTGGATGTGGCGGGCGGATACCTAACCATCGGGTACGGGAACAATCCCCAGCAAATCCCGATAACCGCCGATATGGTCAGCGGGTACGACCCGAACAAGCTCGGCAAACAGACCCTGACGGTATCCTATAAGGGAAAGCCCGTCTTCACCTATGAAGTCACGGTGCTGTCTCACGAGGATTACAGAGCTGAGCAGTTTGACTATATAATTGCGTGTTGTTATTGCTTCTCCGGTTATTATGGGACTCCTGACTGGCATCCGGATACCATGCGGTTCGCGGGGAAATTAACGGAAGCGAACCAAAAGGCGTTTTTAAGCGCCGCCTGGTTTTTGAACTGGGGCTTGGTCGATTACGAGACTGTAGATAAGGATTTGGTTGCAGAACCGATATGGGGTTCGGGCCATGTCGGTTATTTCTACAAGTTTTCGGCGGACGATATGCGGCGGCTTCTGGACGCCACTCTGGTATACGATGCGGCATCGCTTGCCGGGCTCTCATACTACCGCGAGGACGCGGACTGTTTTCTCATCCCCTATACAGACGGATGGGGCGGCCCCGGTCCCGAATTGAAGAAGTATGCCACCATCACCAAAAAGGAGAACGGCAACTGGCTGATTCAGCAGCGCAAGCCCAATCCGGATGTCGGGGTAATCTCGGACCATGGTCAAGAAATCTACCAGTTTGACGCGGAATTCACCGCCGATTACCGGCTGGTGTCCTTTGAAATTATCATGGAGAAATTAACCTGGAAAACCCCGCCGGCAAAAACCGTGTATGAAAAAGGCGAGGCTCTGGACCTGTCCGGCGCTGTTATTACCGCCCACCACGGAACCGGCAAAAGCTTTGATATTCCTGTAACTCCGGACATGGTCAGCGGCTACGATCCGGAGAAAACCGGCAAGCAGACCCTGACCGTCACCTACGGCGGCCGGCAGATCACCTTTGACGTGACGGTGGCGGCCGAGGCGGAGAATACGCCGCCTATTGCCATCGACGACGAAAAAACCGGCATCAAGCTGGAAACCGACGACGGCGTGGTTCCGCCCGACACGGTGATCCAGGCCGAGCCGGTCACCGAAGGCGGGAATTTCACCATTGTCAACGACGCTTTGGCCCAGACCTCCCGGAAATGGGTGGCCTACGACATCAGCCTGCTCTCCGACAATGTGAAAATCCAGCCCAGCGGAAAGGTGAAAATCACCATGCCGGTGCCCAGGGGGATGAACAAGGCCAAGATGGCGCTGTTCCACGTGGCGGAGGACGGGACGCTGACCCAGATCCCCTTTGCCCTGGACGAAACCAAGGATCATCTGATTTTTGAGACGGACCATTTCAGCCTGTATGCGGTGGCGGAAACCGACGACGCCAATCCCTCCACCGGGGACGGCGGGCAGGGCGCCCTGCCGTGGGTCGCCGGGCTCCTCCTTCTGACGGGAGCCGCCATCCTGCTGATGCGCAAACGACCGGCCGTCAGATAAAAGAATCTCCGTGCAATGGGGCGGTTTTGCCGGTATCGAATCTGGCGAGACGTCCTCCAGCTTTGACAAAAAGAGACAGGCGGGCCTGCGCTCGCCTGTCTCTTTTTTCACGTTGACAGAATATTCAAAAGCCCGTATTATAGGAATTGGAAAAGGAATCGAAAATCCGTGGAAAAGGGCGGACTGGGACGCGGCTCCCTTCACGGTCGGCGGTTTTTGCCGCAGCCGGTACAAGTTTCCCATGCCAAACGGCTCTCCCCCCTCTGCGCCGCCGGTGCCGCCGGCCGGGAGGCCGGAGCGGGCTGTGCTTTGCGCCGCCCCGCGGGGCGTTCAGTGCTTTCCCGTGAATTCCCAACCGACCGGAGGACGACATGGAACACAACCAACCGGACAAAGAACTGGTTTCCGCCCACAATTTGACGGAGAAACCGTCCATAGAGCTGGAAACGGTGGAGAAAGCCATGCGGGGGGACAAAGAGGCTTTTTCCGCCCTGTTCATGCAGACCTACCGCTCTATGTATCTGGTGGTACGCCGGTTTTTGGAGCGGGACGAGGACATCTACGACGCCCTGCAGAACGGCTACATCAAAGCCTATAAGTACCTGTCCCGGCTTCAGGCGCCGGAGGCGTTTGTGAGTTGGTTGAAAAAGACCATGGAAAACGCAGCCCGGGATATCCGCGCCGCCGTCACCGGCCCGGAAACAGCGCAGGAGGATATGGCCGCCTTCGCCGACGAGCTGACGGCGGAGGAGCCGGATGAGAACAGCGCCATCAACGAGGACAACGTGGCCGAGGAAGTGCTGGACATCGACGATATGGAAGGCGAGGACGACGAGATCGCGTTGGATGAGATGGACGAGGTTGGAGACGGAAGCGAAGCGTAATCGGCGTTTCGGGTCTGTTTGATAAAAATGAATGAGAGGCGGCCTGCGTATGCGGGCCGCTTTTTTCAGGCAGACTAGTGAGGGGCGGAGGCGGACGGAGCGGGTCGCGGCGCGGTTTTAAGATGTGTTTGACAAAGAAAATGCCGCCCCATATAATGGGTATTAAAGTGCAGGCCATTTTGAACGGCTGATGATTTACAGGAATTGGAAGGGGAGAGAGCCATGTATACTAAAGACAAAACCGGGATTGTGATGGTGGGCAGGGCCATGGAGATTCTGGACTATCTGGCGGGGAAGGACAAGCCGATGGGAATTTCGGAGATGGCCAAGGATTTGAGCCTGCCCAAGGCTACGGTGTTCCGTC
>CAKTTT010000158.1 GCA_934615635.1 uncultured Eubacteriales bacterium
GTGTTGACCCCCCGCTTTTCAAAGCCCTTGAGGTTGACCATATGCAGCATCTGCTCCACGGTTTCCGCGATTTCCTTATTGGATTTCTTCTGTACCCGCAGGCCAAAGGCTACGTTCTCGTACACGTTCATGTGCGGGAAGAGCGCGTAACGCTGAAAAATGGTGTTGACCCGTCGCTTGTAGGCCGGCAGGTCGTTGATCCGGGTACCGTCAAAAAAGACATCGCCGCTGTCCGGCGTGACGAAGCCGCCGATGATCCGCAGCGTTGTGGTCTTCCCGCAGCCGGATGGCCCCAGCAGCGTCACAAACTCTCCGTCTCGGATGCTCAGGTTCAGATGATCCAGAACCTGTTCCCCGTCGAACGATACAACGATGTCTTTAAGCGTAATGATTTCCTTCATTGCCATGCATCCCCCTTTGCGGTCATAGAGTTTCGCGCGCACAAAGCGGCCGCAGCCGCCAGCGCCGAGCGGAACCGCAGCTTCCTTGAAGACGCCCTCCGCAAAGGGTTTTTCACAATCAGGGCAGACCAGAATTTGTTTCGGCTGTTGACTGCGGCGTCCCGTAGAAGCTGCTGAATATTTACCCAGATGCATATCCGCCTCAAGCGAATAGACCGGCCATACAGCCAGCTTATAACACTATAGAAGGAAATAAGGAAAATGTCAAGATAGTTTCTTGTTTTTTCGATTTTTTTGCAGTTTAACCGTATTTTCCCGATTTTAGTCCTCGAAATGCTCGAAAATTCTCCGTTTTGCTCTGTTTTCCTTCCATTCGATTTCTCGAAAAAGCGAAATAAATACCCGGGCGGAACCCTCCGCCCGGGTATGAAAAGGAACCTGAGGGACTCAGCGGAATTTTTCCGCCAGTGTCCGCCCGTAATCCCGCAGCTCCTCCAATACAGCGCCGTCCGGCCCCCACTGGATCCGCCTGCCATCGTCCACCAGCTCGAACCCGGCTTTCACCAGTTCCTCGTTTATCAGCTTGACCGATTCGCCGCTCCAGCCGTAACTGCCGAAGGCAGCCGCCTTTTTCTTCTTAAACTTGGCCCCCCGCATCAGCTCCAGAATCCCGGCCACCGAATAGAGATACCCGTTGTTTACCGTCGGGGAACCCATCACCACCGCCTTGGAGCGGAAAACCTCCGTGATGATGTCGGTTTTATCGATTTTGGAAGAATTCAGCAGCTTCACCGTCACGTCCGGCGCCGCTTCCCGGATCCCCTCGCCGATGGCTTCCGCCATCCGCCTGGTGGCGTTCCACATGGTGTCGTAAACCAGCACGATCTGGTTTTCCTGATAAGCGTCCGCCCACTCCAGATATTTTTCCACAATCTGCTCTGGATGATCGCGCCAGATCAGGCCGTGGCTGGGGCAGATCATGCGAATCGGCAGGTTCATCCCCAGAATCTCTTTCACCTTGCGGGTCACCATGGGGCTGAAAGGGTTGAGGATGTTGGCGTAATACTTGGTCGCCTCCGCCATCAGTTCCGAGGAATCCACCGTATCGTTGTAAAGGGATTCCGAAGCGAAATGCTGACCGAAGCCGTCTGTGCTGAACAGGACGTTCTCCCCGTCCATATAGGTGAACATGGTATCCGGCCAATGGAGCATGGACGCCTCGATAAAGGTCAGGGTACAGCTTCCCGTGGAAAGGGTATCCCCCGTCTTGACCGGCACAAAATTCCACTTTTCATGATACTGCCCGGTTAAGGATTTGATCCCATTGGCCGTGCAGTAAATCGGCACGTCGGGAATTTCCCGCATCAACGCCGGCAAAGCGCCGCTGTGATCCACCTCGCCGTGATTGATCACAACGGCATCGATGTCCTTTAAATCGATTTCCTTTTTCAGATTCTCCACGAATTCCTTGGCATAAGGCAACCAGACCGTGTCGATGAGAATATTCTTCTTGTCTCTGATCAAGTAGGCGTTGTAGGAAGAGCCGTGATGGGTGGAAAATTCATCGCCGTGGAACTTTTTCAGTTCCCAGTCCACCTTGCCCACCCAGGTGATTTTATCCGTCATTTGTTTTCCCATGGCTTTTCATCCTCTCGTTTTTCCTTCCCGACTGTTAACCGACTTTCATTCAGCTAATAGTATATCACAAAACGGCGGAATAATTATGGCCGTTTTTTTAATTTATACCGATTCGGTATACTTTCCTCAAGAGAAGCGACCGCTTTCCTCGATCGCCCGGTCTCCAGGGATAAAACACCCCCGCCGCCCTTCATCCATGCCGGTGAACGTCGGCGGCCTGCGCGCCCTTTTCGCGTACGTTGGCGGAAATATTGTCCGCCCCTTTCAGACGAGTCTCAAAGACCTTCCGGGATTTCTGCAGCTCGTTAAGATTGGCGGGCCCGCCCATACAGCCGCCGTTGCAGAACATCCCCTCAATGAAGTCCTCTCCTAGCCTTCCGGCCTTAAGCAGCATCATGGCCTTGCGGCATTCCTCCGCGCCGTTGCAGGGCAGCGCCGTAGCGGCGGGCTTGCTCTGTTCCTCCAGCACCCGGTTGACGGCTGCGGTCACGCCGCCCGACAAGGCAAACCCCTTGCCATAGCGGGTTGCCGCCTCCTCCCCCGCCGCATCGATACCAGAAGGAACGCCGGCGGCGCAGAGCATGGCATACAGCTCCTCAAAGGTTAAAACATAGTTCAGCTCGTCGATATAATGAGCCATCGCCTCATTCTTTTTGGCGATGCAGGGGCCGATGAATACCGTCACCACATCCGGATTCTGGCTGCGGATATACCGCTCCGCCGCGATCATGGGAGAAACCGTGGTGGAGACGAAGGGCAGCATCCCCGGAAAATGCTTGCGGACCATATTGACGAAAGCAGGGCAGCAGGAGGAGGTCATCTTCTCCCCCTTTTCCTTACGCTCCGTCAATTCGGCCGCCTCATGATAAGCCACGATATCGGCGCCCAGCGCCACCTCGTACACATCCGCAAAGCCCAACTGCCGGATAGCCTCCTTGATCTGCGGAATGGTGTCGCTGCCGAACTGCCCCTCGATAGCGGGAGCGATCAGGGCCACCACCTCCTTTTTGCCGTCCTTCAGCGCCTCGATGACGTTGGTCATCATGGACACATCGGAAATGGCGCCGAAGGGACAGCCCGCCACGCAGGCGCCGCAGTTGACGCACTTGGCGGGATCGATGGTCGCGATATCGTTCTCATCCATATTGATGGCCTTGACCGGGCAGCTCTTTTTACAAGGCCGTTCGATCTCCACAATCGCATTGTAAGGGCAGGCGGCGACGCATTTACCGCACTTCCGGCATTTTTCCTGATCGATCACCGCGCCCCGGGGGGTGGTGGTGATGGCGCCGAAAGGGCAGGCCTTGGCGCATTTCTTCGCCAGGCAGCTCTGGCAGTTCTGGGTCACGGTGATCTTCGTGATGGGACAGCCTTCGCAGGCGCAGGGAATCACATGCACCACCTGAGAGGGATCGGAATCGGTGTACAGCACATCCATCGGCAGCTTACCCATGGCCATACGCACCCGCTGGCGGATGATCTCCCGCTCCCGGTAGACGCAGCAGCGAAAGTTGGGCTTAATGCCCTTGATGATTTCATAAGGGATCTTATCGTACGCCTCGTGCAGATCCCCCTGAAAGGCGTGACGCGCCGTAGCGCACAGCACCTCGTGTTTAATCTGTACGATGTCGGTGATTTCCTGCATAGAACCGGACCTTGCCTTTCCCCGCCGTGGGCTTTCCTCAGCGGTCTGTTGATATATAATCAGTAATAACGAATTTTCACAACTTTTCCCGCTCCCCGCAGGGTCTGCGCCAGCTCCTCCAGCAGACGGATCTTGATGCTCAGATCCACCGGCAGGTTGGGGTTCTGATGGGCGGGATTGATGGCTTTGCCGATGAACATATACAGGTGGGTGCAATGTTCCAGCAAGACCTTGGCGATCATGGCCGCGCCGTTATGCTCATCCAGCAGCCGGATCGTTTCTA
The DNA here is from genome assembly GCA_934615635.1 of uncultured Eubacteriales bacterium. Lineage (GTDB taxonomy): Bacteria > Bacillota > Clostridia > Oscillospirales > Acutalibacteraceae > CAKTXU01. The sequence continues at coordinate 3,968 of CAKTTT010000158.1, forward strand.
TATCCGCGGGATTATCCAGGAACCGCTTCACCAGCGCGTTGGTCTGGCGAATGGTCAGGACGCCCTCCGTCACAAGATCGATGCCCTTGATATGGGCAATGGGCGGCAGATCGCCGTCATAGCTCAACTCGGTGACCACCTCCCGGCCGAGGACGCGGCCCACCAGATTGCTGCTGCTTCCGCCACAGACGATCTTGAGACCCTCCTCGGACATAAAGTCCACCACCACCCGCTCGTCGTCCTGCTTCAACCGGGGCGGGCCGGAAAAAAGGCTCACCACTTGCCGGGGAACGGCCTTGATCGTGGCCACCGTGGTGTCATCCCCCGGCTGGCGCATATATAGGTCGTTGCAGGCCTCGATCAACGCGGCGGTCATGCGGGCGCTGGTGTTCTCATCCTCGCAGTTATCCTGAATAAAGTCGCAGACGCTTTCCCAGTTCCAGCCCAGATTCAGCACCGCGCCGATCCCTGCGTACATCACCCCGTCGCTGATCAGCGTCAGCATATCCCCGCATTCCAGGTCGAAGGAAGCTTCCTTAATGGTTTTGCCGCCCACCACCCGCTCGGTGTAATCGATGGGATACACCACGCCGTCGTGAACGTAAATGCAGCCGGGACAATCGAATTCGGTGAGATAGGCTTTGCCGTCGTCGCTGAGCTTGAGGATGGAAAAGGTGGAATAGGCCATATGCCGCACCTTGCACACCGGGAGGGTGTGAATGATGGTGTCCACCGTATCCTCCAGGGAGGCGCCGGACTGCATCATGGTGGCGATGATCTTGGAGGTCAGGGTGGCCAGAATGTTAGCCTTGACGCCGCTGCCCAGTCCGTCGGACAGCACCACGATCACCCCGTCGTCGGTGCGGACAACCTCCACCTTGTCGCCGCACAGCTCCTCGTTTTTCTTATTCAGGCTTTTGGACGTGACATCGTAATACAGCCGGTTGCTCATTGTCGTTTTCCCCCTATCGGCGTGGGGATTGGCACATTGTGCCAACTCCTGGAAAAGGCCTATGCGCCATCAGGCAACACCCGTTTTGGTACGGTTTCGGCACAAAGCCGGCCTTTTCCGCTCCATTGCCCTAGCTTTGACAGACTCACGCCTGTGTCTCCTCGCTCATGATCATCGCCTTGAGATTGTTCAGCGTCACCTTTGTTTCCGCCGTCGTCTCCCCCAGCAGGCTGGCGATCTCCTGGGCGGCGATCATCTGCTTCTCAATGACCTTCTGGGCCATCTCGGCGGATTCCAGCCGGGCGCGATAGGTCTGCTCCTTGCGCTGCTCCTCCTCGGTAATATCCTGAAGGAAGCCCATGACGATATCCTGATTTTCCACATACACCAACGTCTGCCGGGCGATCATCGACAAGGATTCCAGCCGCACCTTTTTATCCACAATATTCCGATGCGTGGCGAATACCTCTTCAAAATCAGCGGGATCCATATATTCGAACAGTCCCGCCTTAAGCGCCTGCTGCCGAGAAACCCCAAAGG
>CAKTTT010000159.1 GCA_934615635.1 uncultured Eubacteriales bacterium
GTGTATGTGGCCGCCCGCAGCCGTCAGGACCGGGTCCATGCTCTGGACAGCGAGCACAGCCATCTGGTGCTGCTGTGTGAGGACAACCGGGGCTATGCCAATCTGGTGAAGCTGGTATCCGCCGCCTGGACGGAGGGATTTTACGGCAAGCCCCGGGTGGACCGGGAACTGCTGCGCCGGTATTCCGGCGGATTGATCGCCCTGTCCGCCTGCTTGGCGGGAGAGATCCCCAAGGCGCTGCGCCGGGGGGATTATGACGGTGCGAAGGAGATCGCTCTGGAGTATCGGGAGATTTTTGGGGCGGAGAACTTTTTCTTGGAGCTGCAGGATCACGGTCTGGAGGAACAGAAGGCCATCAACCCCTCGCTGATCCGTTTATCCAGGGAAACGGGGATTCCGCTGGTGTGCACCAACGATGCGCATTACCTGACCAGGGAGGATGCCCGAACGCAGAGGGTGCTTATCTGCATCGGCACCAACACCACTCTGGATGCACCCAGCCCGCTGGCCTTTGAAACGGAGGAGTTTTACCTCAAATCAGAGGCGGAGATGCGTTCGCTCTTCCCCGGCGTACCCGAGGCCTTTGACAACACGGCGGCCATCGCCAGGAGATGCCGGGTGGAGCTGGAGTTCGGCAAGACCCAGTTGCCCGCCTTCGACGCCCCGGGCGGCGACAGCGCCGCCTTTTTCCGCCGCCAATGCGAGGAGGGGCTGCGCCGACGGTATGGGGAGAACCCGCCCCAGGCTCTTCGGGAACGATTGGAATACGAGATGGACACGGTGGAGCGGATGGGCTATGTGGATTACTACCTCATTGTCAACGATTTCGTCCAGTACGCCAAGAGCCATGATATCCCGGTGGGGCCGGGCCGGGGATCCGGCGCCGGCAGCCTGTGCGCCTACTGCATCGGCATCACGGGTATCGATCCTATCCAGTATAATCTGCTGTTCGAGCGGTTCCTCAATCCGGAGCGGGTGAGTATGCCTGATTTCGATATCGATTTCTGCAATGAGAAGCGGCAGCAGGTCATCGACTATGTCATCGACAAGTACGGCGCCGACCGGGTGGCCCAGATCATCACCTTCGGCACCATGGCCGCCCGGGCGGCCATCCGCGACGTGGCCCGGGCCATGGCGATTCCCTATGCGGTGGCGGATCAGGTGGCCAAGCAGGTGCCCTGGGAGCTGAACATGACCCTGGATCGGGCGCTGACCCTCTCCAAGCCGCTGCGGGAGCGGATGGAGGAGGATCCCCAGGTACGGGGGCTGATCGAGATGGCCCGGAAGGTGGAGGGGATGCCCCGCCATGCCTCCACCCATGCGGCGGGGGTAGTGATCACCGCCAGACCGGTGAGCGAATATGTGCCCCTCTGCCTCAACGGGGAGGCGGTGGCCACCCAGTATACCATGACCACCCTGGAGGAGCTGGGCCTGCTGAAGATGGACTTCCTGGGCCTGCGGAACTTGACCATCATCGACGATGCCTCCAAGATGATCCGTGCGCAGCGGCCGGATTTCCGCATGGAGGATATTCCCACCGACTCCCCGGAGGTTTACGCCATGATGGCCCGGGGGGAAAGCGAAGGGGTGTTCCAGTTCGAATCGGCGGGTATGAAGCGGGTGCTGGTGAACCTGGGCCCCGACTGCTTCGAGGATCTCATCGCCGTTATCTCCCTTTACCGTCCGGGTCCCATGGACTCCATTCCTAAGTACATCAACAACCGCCATCATCCGGAGCAGGTGAGATACGCCCATCCGCTGCTCAAGCCCATTCTGGACGTGACCTACGGCTGCATCGTCTATCAGGAGCAGGTGATGCAGATCTTCCGGGAGCTGGCGGGCTATTCCCTGGGACGGGCGGACGTGGTGCGCCGCGCCATGTCCAAAAAGAAGCATGACGTGATGGAACGGGAGAGAGCCATCTTTATCCACGGCTTGACGGACGAGCAGGGGAAGATCCAGGTGGAGGGCTGTGTGCGCCGGGGCGTACCGGAGGCGGTGGCCGACGCTATTTTCGAGGATATGTCCTCCTTCGCCTCCTACGCTTTCAATAAATCTCACGCCTGCGCCTATGCGTTGGTGGCTTATCAGACGGCGTGGCTCAAATGCTTTTACCCCAAGGAATACATGGCCGCCCTGCTGACCAGCGTGCTGGACAGCGGCAAGGTGGTGGGATATATCAATGAATGCGAGCGTCTGGGGATCCAGGTGCTGCCCCCTTCGGTCAACGAGAGCCGTTCCGCTTTCACCGTGGCGGGGGATCACATCCGCTTCGGCCTGCTGGCGGTGAAAAACCTGGGCCGGGGCCTGATTGCGGAGCTGGTGCGGGAACGGGAAACCGGAGGTCCCTTCGCCGGTTTCTATGATTTCTGCCGTCGGATGTCCCCCTACCGGGAATTCAATCGGCGGGCGCTGGAGAGCCTGATCAAATGCGGGGCCATGGATGGGCTGGGGGCCAATCGCCGCCAGATGCTGGAGGGCATGAACCAGATGCTGGACCAGTTGGACGAGGATAACCGCCGCAATCTGGATGGGCAGTTGGGCTTTTTCGATGATCCGGCGGCGCAGGGAATGGGAGAGCCCGCCCTGCCCGCGGCGGAGGAGTATGCTTACGCCGCGCTGCTGGAGATGGAGAAGGAGGTCACCGGCATGTATATGTCGGGGCATCCTCTCAAGCCCTATGCGGATGCCTACCGGCGGCCGGAGATATCCCGGACACAGGATATTCTGCAAAGCGCAGAGGAGCAGGAGGCCGGCGGACGAACGGCGGACGGCGCCGCGGTCACGCTGTTGGGCATGGTGGGAACGGTGCGTTCCCAGACGACCCGCAGCAACGCCCGAATGGCCTATGCGATGGTGGAGGACCTCTACGGCTCCATGGAGCTGATCGTCTTTCCCAAAGTCCTGGAGGAGTACGGCGGTTTGCTCCAGACGGGGCGGATTGTAGTGGCGCAGGGGCGGATCAGCCTGCGGGAGGACGAGGCGCCCAAGCTGATCTGCGACAGGCTGCTGGATGCGCCCGACCCGGAACATCTCCCCGCCTTCGGACCGCCGGGACGAACCCGCCGGCCTCAGCCTGCCGCGGCGCCCGCTCCCTCGGCCGCAGCGCCCAACGCCCGGCACGGGCTGTATCTACGGGCGCCGTCTGCCGAGAGTCCGCTGTTCAAGCGGGCCTGCCTGTCGTTGGCGGTGTTCGACGGCGCCGAGCCGGTTTATATCCGCTTTATGGATACGGGTAAGCTGGTGAAAGCGCCTCAGAGCATGTGGGTATGGCCCCATGAGGTGCTGCTGGAAGAGCTGAAAAGGATTCTGGGAGAGGAAAATGTGGCGCTGGTCAGATGATTTTTTCGGGGCTATGTGAAAGATGCGCAAATATTGTCGAAAGTATTGCCATTTTTCCCCATTCCCACGCTTGATATTCTTTCGGCAGCTGGTGTATAATATAAAAAGTTACGGTTTAATCCAGATTATAACAGCGGCCGGCTTTCAAGAAGAGAAGGACGCCCATCCGTCGGTTTCCCGGCGGGAGCGAAAGGACGGTTAATGAGACAATGGCCATACGGAAGATTGCGGTTTTAACCAGCGGCGGCGACGCGCCGGGCATGAACGCGGGGATCCGCGCCGTGGTCCGCACGGCGCTGAGCAAGGGTGTGGAATGCTTCGGCGTCTATCGCGGATACAACGGCCTGATCAACGGTGATTTGGTCCCCATGAATCTGCGCAGCGTGTCGGATATCATCCACCGGGGCGGAACCATGCTCTACACCGCCCGCAGCCCGGAGTTCTGCACCGAAGCGGGGATGCAGAAGGCGGTGGAAACCTGCCGGAAAAACGAGATCGACGGCGTGGTGGTGATCGGCGGCGACGGATCCTTCCGCGGCGCTCAGGATCTGACCCGCCACGGCGTTCCCTGCATCGGCCTGCCGGGTACCATTGATAACGATATCTCCTGCTGCGAACATACCATCGGGTATGACACGGCGCTGAACACCAGCATGGAAATGATCGACAAGCTGCGGGATACGGCTCAGTCCCACGACCGCTGCAGCGTGGTGGAGGTTATGGGCCGCCGCGCTGGCTATCTGGCTTTGAACGTGGGCATCGCCGTGGGCGCTACCAGCATCATCGTACCGGAGGTCCCCTTTGATTTTGAGCGGGACATCATCGACCGGATGCGGACCACCTCCGCTACCGGCAAAAAGCATTTCATCGTTATCGTGGCCGAGGGCGTGGGGCATGTGATGAGCATGGCTGAGGACATCGAAAAGCGGCTGGGGATCGAGACCCGCGCCACCATTCTGGGACATGTGCAGCGGGGCGGAAATCCCACGGTATACGATCGGGTGCTGGCCAGCCAGATGGGCTATTATGCGGTGGAGATTCTGCTGGAAGGCAAGAGCAACCGGGTAGTGACCATCCAGAACGACCATGTACTGGATTTCGATATTGAGGAAGCCCTGCAGATGAAGAAGCCCTTTGACTTTGACCTTTACCGCATGGCCCACGAGATTTCCATTTGATGCGTTTTTATCAAGCTCCCCCGTCCGGTCTCGCCGGATGGGGGAGCTTTGAGCAGAGCGGCGGGAATGATTGACAATTGCTCCGCCGTATATTACAATAGACCGGATAAGCGGCGCAGGAGGGGATCCCGGCTCTGCGGCCGGATGCAGGAAAGGAATGGTCTACACATGAACAACGCGGACAAAACCATGGAGAAAATCGTCGCGCTCTGTAAGGGCCGCGGCTTCGTCTATCCCGGCTCGGATATCTACGGCGGTCTCGCCAACGCCTGGGATTACGGCCCTCTGGGCGTGGAGCTGAAAAACAACGTCAAGCGCGCATGGTGGAAGAAATTCGTTCAGGAAAGCCCCACCAATGTCGGGCTGGACAGCGCCATCCTGATGAACCGGGAGGTGTGGGTGGCTTCCGGCCATGTGGGCGGATTCTCCGACCCGCTGATGGATTGCCGGGACTGCAAAAGCCGGCACCGCGCCGACAAGCTGATCGAGGATTTCGACGGTACCGTCGCGGACGGCTGGAGCAATGAGCGGATGATGGAATTCATCCAGGCGCATAATATCGGCTGCCCCAACTGCGGCGGCCACAATTTTACCGATATCCGCCAATTCAACCTGATGTTCCGCACCCATCAGGGCGTCACCGAGGATGCGAAAAACGAGGTGTATCTGCGGCCGGAAACCGCCCAGGGCATTTTCGTCAACTTCCAGAACGTGCAGCGCACTGCCCGCAAAAAGCTGCCCTTCGGCGTGGCACAGGTGGGCAAAAGCTTCCGGAATGAAATCACCCCCGGCAACTTCATTTTCCGCGTCCGGGAATTTGAGCAGATGGAGCTGGAATTTTTCTGCAAACCGGGCACCGATCTGGAGTGGTTTTCCTACTGGCGTGCTTTCTGCCGGGATTGGTTGCTGAAGCTGGGGATGAAGGAGGAAAATA
>CAKTTT010000160.1 GCA_934615635.1 uncultured Eubacteriales bacterium
GTGGTATGCCAGCCTTTTGTGGCCTCGGAATAAAACCGATAGCAGATACCTTTGCTGCCGTCCGAACGGGTTTCCTCTACAAATGCCTGCTGCGCATAGGATTCCGCGCCCTCCCGCACTTCCTGGAGGGGGCCCGCCCAGGCGCCGTCCTTTGCGGCCCAGGAGTCGCCGCCCAGCAGCTCCTCATTGCCGGCCAAGGCATTCGCCAGGAGATTCTCGCCGCTGGGAGTTCCCGATTCCGGCTCCGACGGAGTCTCCGACTCAGGCGTGGAGGGCGTCTCGGAGGAAGGGGTGGAAACGTCCGATTTGTCCGACGAGGATGGCGTGGACTCGCTGTCTCCAGGTTGACAACCGGTGAACAGCAGAACAAAGACAACGGTAAGCGCCAGGATCATACAAGTGAGGACTCTGCTCATTTTTTTCATCATGATTACCACCTAAACTTTTATTTCTCCGCGTTCTTCTTTTTCAGCGCGAACACAACGCCCACCGACAGCAGCAGCAAGGCCCCGGCGCCGGCAAGAGCCGTCGCGTCGTCCCCCGTGGGAACGGTGGGAGTGGACGGCTGCTCACCGCTCTTTTCCACAACCGTCCCGATCTTGATGTCATCCAGGTAAACCTCTTCCACGGCCGGCCCGCGTTTTTCCTCCTGGCCTTCATCCACCTTATAATAGCCATGCTCATCCATGCGGAAAGCGGTGATTTTGTTCACGGTCTCAAAGTACTGATAATTTCCGATCACCTCATTGTTCAGCACGACGCTGTAATTGTCCGTGCCCAGCTCGAACACAAAGGTCAAAACATAATCCTTCTTGGCCTCGAGATCCTTTTTGATAACCTTCAGCTCGCCCGCATCCCTTACCATGATGGACGGCGATTCGGTATCGGGATCCTTTTTCACGGCGAGGATGTTGCTGTTCCCGTCCGCGCCGTTCCAATTGTTCATGTTGGTTTCGCCGGTGCCTATGAGCGCCGTAAACCCATATGTCCCGAGGGTCTCAAATCGGAAAGCCAGTTGCACCGCGATTTTTTTGGCGCCGCCGTATTCGGTGGAAAGATCAAAATAGCGAATGTTGGGCTGCTGGGTGCCGCTGGCCCCCTCGCGGAGAAAGCGGATGGACTTGGTCCCGCCGATCTTATCCGCAACGATAAGCGCGCCGTGCTCGCGGCCCTGCATACCACCGTAAACCTTCCCTTTAAAGCCGGCCGGCGTTCCAGCCGCGTTCACCTCTTCATTAAAGGGCACGTCGTTAGTGGGATAGGCCTCAAAATCCTCGTCCAACACCGTCGCTTTGATTTCCGCATCCCAAGTGGAAGCGGCAAACGCCGGAGCGGCGGCCACCGTGACCAGCAGGGCCATCAACGAAACAAAAAGAAACAGTTTCTTTACCACGAGATTTCTTCCTCCTCACATAATTTTATAATTCTATCGCGATTATGTAGAATTACGATTAACATCATATATTATTTTTGTTTACTAAGTCAATTATTGCCGGTGTAGAAAATTCGTCTTCCCATTTGGCGTAAATTACCAAACCTACCACTTTATTGCTGCTTTTGATTGACACATCCATATTTCAAGGAACTATTCCAGGTCAATGGTAATTTCCAGTTCCATTTCCCCTCTTCCTGGAACACAATATGCTTTCCCCTTTCCAATAATGCTGTTATTTTGCGATATAAACCGATTTTATTCGACACAATATTTGGCAAAATGTCAATTTATAGGTGTAAAATGTAAAAATTCTCATAAAAAATCAATTTCCAGATATTGACAAAATAGGCAGTCGTGTGCTAACCTATTGCCTGTTCCGACAAATCCTATCATTTTTGGAGGGCTACAGCATGAACAAGACAATCAAGGTACTTCTGGCAGACACCAGCGACTTTTTCGGCGTGCCCTGCGCCGCCGCCCTGCGTTCCCACGAGATGGACGTGATCCAGGTGGAAAAAGACGGCCGGAAGCTGCTGGAACGGATCGAGGCAGAAAGACCGGATGCGGTGGTGCTGGATTTCTTTCTCTCGGGGCTGGATGCCGTCGGGGTGATCAGCCAGACAAAAAAGGCGGGCGTCCCCCAGCCCTGTTTCCTGGTCATGTCCAACACGGATAATCCGGTTATCGAGCAAAGCGCCTTGGAGGCGGGAGCCGCTTATTACTTTTTGAAGCCCTTCGATTCCCAATTGATGGCAGAGCGGATTCAAGCCATCACGGCGCAGCGGCGGCATCCTCTGCACGCCCTCGCCCGCCCTGCGGAACCGGAGGGCGGCAGCCTGGCCATGCAGGTGACGGAGATCTTCCGGCAGATCGGTATCCCCGCCAGCCTTAACGGCTATAACTTCCTGCGCACGGCGATCCTCATGGCCATTGAGGATGAAAGCCTGGTGCGGGCCATCACCAAACGCCTCTATCCCGCGGTGGCCCGTAAGCATGGCTCCACCTCCTCCAGGGTGGAGCGCGCTATGCGTCACGCCATCGAATCCGCCTGGGACCGGGGAGACGTGGAGGTTCTCAACACCTATTTCGGCTACACCATCCACAATGGCCGGGGCAAGCCCACCAATTCGGAATTCATCGCCATGATCAGCGATAAGTTCCGGCTGCGGCTGAAAATCGGCTGATTCCGCCGGCGGCCGGACGCCTCATCCCTTCCTCCACCTCGTCGGGAAATCGGCAAGGCGGAGGAAGGGATCCAACCTTATTCCGCATTTTTAGACGCGGGCCAGGAGAATCTGATTTTTTGTTCGGAATACCCCAGGGGCGTCCCCATGGCGATTCTGACAACCAAGCGGGGAGAGGCGCCGCCTTTGCCCTATATGGGACGTCCGCCGCCGCGGCACTTTTCACGGGCGCGGCTTCCGGGCGGCCTTACCTTGGGGAATCGGCCGCGTCCCTTTACTCGCTTTCTATCCCAAGCGATTTGCTCCCTCCCATGAACGTTATGGGCGGACAGCCCTGCTTACTTACCTATCCTATCCATCCGCCCGCCGACAGGCTTCTTGTTTGCCCTATTCATCCTCTCCGTTTTTATCCGGAAAGCGCCATTCCCCTTCTCTATTCCATCGGATTTTGCCATCCTGTCAGGGCTTCCTCTTCTTCGGCATGGGATCCCGTCATTGCTTCCCATCCGTATCCGGTCGGCCCTCCCCCGTGTTTCGGCGCTTCCGCCGCTTTTCCCCTTCGATGCCGCCGCCCCAATTCCGGCCCGCCGCCAATATGCGCACAGCCGCTGTACGGAAATCTTTTATCATCGGCCCGCGGCGCCGGGCGAATATCGGCTAAAGCCGTACGAACCACGGAAAATCCCCCTGAACGGCGGATTTCCCGTGGTTTTCAGCGCATCCGTCCAAGGCGGCGCGGCCCCTTGTTATACAAGGCCTCAACCGGCAAGGGATCCCGCCTATCAGCTCCTCTCCTATGGGGAAAGTGGGTGGGACGAAAATCCCTCTTGTCCTTTTTATGGATTCATGGTATGATAAATCCACAATCAAATCATTCCTTATCAAGAGAGGCGGAGGGGACAGGCCCGATGAAGCCCGGCAACCTGCGGCGACGAGCCGCAAGGTGCCAATTCCTGCGGCCCAGTGCCGGCGGATGAGGTGGAAGACACATGCGCCCGGCTGCCGCCGCGGCGCTTTTTTGCGCTGTTTCGCGGAATGAAGGATTGGGGGGCGCTTCCCCGGAAGAAGACGAAAGAAGCGAGAAGATTATAAAAGGAAAGGATTGGTTCTCACAATGGCAAAACGACTTTTCACCTCCGAATCGGTAACGGAAGGGCATCCCGACAAGGTGTGCGACCAGATTTCCGACGCGGTGCTGGATGCGATCATCGAACAGGATCCCGACGCCCATGTGGCCTGCGAAACCATCGCCACCACCGGCCTGGTTCTGGTAATGGGGGAAATATCCACCTCCTGCTATGTGGATATCCCCAAAATCGCCCGGCGGGTGATCCGGGAAATCGGCTATGACGATGCGGCCCAGCGGTTCGACGGCAACACCTGCGCGGTGCTCACCGCCATAGACGAGCAATCCCCCGACATCGCCATGGGGGTCAACGAGGCGCTGGAGATCCGCGGCCGGGAGGCGGAGGACTACGACCGGATCGGCGCGGGCGACCAGGGGCTGATGTTCGGCTACGCCTGCAACGAAACGCCGGAGCTCATGCCCCTGCCCATCTCTCTGGCCCACAAGCTGGCCCTGCGGCTGACGGCGCTGCGCAAAAGCGGGGAGCTGCCCTATCTGCGGCCGGACGGCAAGACCCAGGTGACGGTGGAATACGACGGCAACCGCCCCGTGCGGATCGACACGGTGGTGGTTTCCACCCAGCACGCGGAAGAGGCCTCCCTGGAAACCATCCGAGAGGATCTCATCCAGCGGGTGATCCAGCCGGTGATCCCGGCGGAGCTGCTGGATGAGGAGACCCGCATATTCGTCAACCCCACCGGCCGGTTTGTGGTGGGCGGCCCGCAGGGGGACAGCGGTCTGACCGGACGCAAGATCATCGTGGACACCTACGGCGGCTATGCCCGCCACGGCGGCGGCGCTTTTTCCGGCAAGGATCCCACCAAGGTGGACCGCTCCGCCAGCTATATGGCCCGTTACGCGGCGAAAAATGTGGTGGCGGCGGGACTGGCCGACCGCTGCGAGGTGCAACTGGCCTACGCCATCGGCGTGGCCCATCCGGTTTCCGTCCGGGTGGATACCGAGGGCACCGGGAAGGTGCCGGACGATCGACTGGCCGAGGCGGTGAGCCGGGTGTTCGATTTCCGCCCCGCCGCCATCATCGACGCCCTGGAGCTGCGCCGTCCCATTTACCAGAAGCTGGCCGCCTACGGCCATGTGGGCCGGGAGGATCTGGGGGTCGCCTGGGAAAAGACCGACCGCGCGGACGCTCTGCGGGCGGCGCTGGGCCTGTAACATACCCTTTGCAGGGAAAGACGCCTTGGGGCCTGCGTCCCTGCGCCGCACACCGCGGCAAAGCCGAAGGCGGCGCGATTCAACGCTCCCTGCGCCGCTCCCTGCGAGAAAGGAATGGTCATCAACTATGCCGCAAGCCAACCCCTTTGAAGCGGAGCACAGGCGGTACCTGCAGCTGCTGGCCGGGCAGTATCCCACCATCCAGGCTGTGTGTACCGAGCTGATCAATCTCAACGCCATCCTCAACCTCCCCAAGGGCACCGAGCATTTCATGAGCGACCTCCACGGGGAAGAAGAGGCTTTTCGCCATATTTTCAACAACGGCTCCGGCGTCATCCGGGAAAAGGTGGATCTGGCCTTCGGCCACACCATGCCGGAGAAGGAACGGGCCTGGTTCGCCACCCTGATTTATTATCCCGCGGAAAAGATCGAGGAGGTCAAGCGGGAAGGGGTCAACATGGAGGACTGGTACAGCATCACCC
>CAKTTT010000161.1 GCA_934615635.1 uncultured Eubacteriales bacterium
GCTTCACAGAGCATAATCCGGGACTTTTCCCATATCGTCTGTCTTTACCGCCGCCGCGCCGCTCTTCCCGGCCCATGACGCACCCCGCCCTATGTCCGTAAAACGGCGCAGGAGAGTCCTTCTTCAAGCAGAGAAGAAATTAGTTTTTCTCATCCTCATCCGACACAACGTCAATCGTGCCGTGCTTGTGTTCAAACTCAGACACAAATTGCCGGACAAGATACACCAACTGACCGTTGGCAGAACGGCCTTCATAAGAACTCGCGTAATGGAATTTCTCCAGCAACACTTTATTGATGCGCAAACCCAGATGTTTTTCGTCTTTTTTCATCGCATACACCCTAATTCGAAGTACTTTACCCCTATTTTAGCCAAATTTTTCGGGCATATGCCAAAGTTAGTTCTTTATAAACTTGAATTGTACTTACAAAATTTTCTAAAGGAGAGTATTCTTCTATAAGAGCGGATTTTTATCTCTCCCAGAAAACGACCGACAAAAAAGAGGGAGTACGGCTTCCTCCTTCAGCCCTACTCCCTCTGGTCGATTAACGCCTGCAATGCCGCTTCAAAACACCGGTCCTGCTCCGCCGTCCTCTTTTTCGGTCCCCTGACCCTGCCTCCCGCCCGGCGCAGCTTGCCCGCCATGTACCGCTCCTCCAGCAGCCGGTCCATATTATCCGGGCCGTAAAGCAAGCCGTCCTGCCGGATGGGCCGTCCACCTTTAGCTAAACACATGGCGGCCAGCCCATAATCCTGCGTAACCGCTATATCGCCCGCCTCCATCCGGTTAACCAAGGCGAAATCCACGCTGTCCGCCCCTTTGGACACCGTCATCGTTTCCACGCCCTCCCGGTGGAACTCATGGGCGGTATCGCACAGGATCACCGCCTGCACCCCGGCCCCAGCCGCCACTCGAAGCGCGATATCCACCACCGGACAGCCGTCCGCATCGATGAGCACCTTCATATGATCCCATCCAATTGCGCCAATGTCTCTTCCAGCCCACACTGGAAAAGCAGATCCGCCCGATCGTCATAAGGCGTGACCGAACGGTTGATCAAAACCAGCCGGTTTCCCCGGTAATACCGCAGCAGCCCCGCCGCCGGATAAACGGCCAGGGAGGTGCCCCCTACGATCAGCAGATCGGCGGAGGAAATCGCCTCCACAGCCCCTTGCAGCACCGCCTCGTCCAGACTCTCCTCATACAGCACCACATCCGGCTTGATGATCCCGCCGCAGGGACAGCGCGGAACGCCGTGGGTGCCAAGGATAAAGTTCAGATCATAGCGGGCATGGCATTTCAGGCAGGTATTCCGGTGAACCGACCCGTGCAGCTCTAACACCCGCCGGGATCCCGCCGCCTGATGCAGACCGTCGATATTCTGCGTCACCACGGCGGCCAGCCGGCCCGCCTGCTCCCACTCCGCCAGCCGGCGGTGGACCGGATTGGGCTTGGCTTCGGGAAAAAGCATTTTGTCCCGGTAGAAAGCGAAAAACTCCTCCGGATGCCTTTCGAAGAAGGAGCGGCTCAATATTGTCTCGGGAGGATAGCGATAGCTTTGCCGGTAGAGGCCGTCCTCGCTGCGGAAATCGGGTATCCCGCTCTCCGTGGATACGCCGGCGCCGCCGAAAAAGACGATTCTGCCGCTTTCCGCCACCCAATCCTTGAGCTTTTCCAATGGCTTTTCCATTATCCCTCTTCCTTTCCGTTAGCGGGCCAGCTCCCGTATCCAGGTATACCGATTGACCTTCACAACTGCGACAAAGCATTTCAGAATCTGATCCGCCTTCAGGCAGCAGAAAACGATCAGCGGCGGAAAATGAAACACAAAGGCCGACAGCGCCGCCGAAGGGATCACCAGCCCCCACATGAAAATCATATCGTTGAACAGTACGAAGCGGGTGTCGCCGCCGCCTCGGACAATCCCGGTCAGCACCGCCACCTGATAGGAGGTGCCACAAACCGAAACGGACAGCACCGTAAGGAATTGCAGAGCCAGCCGCCGGGTTTCCTCCGATACGGCGTACAGATCCACCACCGCCTCCTTGGAGAAAAAAAGCAGCAGTCCGGTTCCCAGCCCGATCAGCAGATAGAGAACCTGGAGGGTTTTGGCGTACTCCCGTACCCGTTGGGTTCCTCCCTCTCCGATGGTTTTGCCCACCAGGATGGAGGAGGCGCTGGCTGCGCCGTAGGCAATGACGGTAATCACCTGGAACAGCGTGGTGGCGATGCTGTTGGCCGAGATCACTGGCTTGCCCAGCCGGCCGAGGATGGCCGTCTGCACCGCCATAGCGATACCCCAGCAGCCGTTGGAGAGAATCACGGGGAAGCCGGTGCGCCGATAGTCCCTCCAGAGCGCCCGGTCAAATCGAAACAGGTCCCCCGCCCGCAGCCGCAGCTTTTTGTCCTTCAGCCGCACATAAAGCCACACGATCAGCACTTCCACCGCCCGGGAAGTCAGCGTGGCGACAGCGGCGCCCCGGGCCCCCAGCTCCGGCGCCCCAAACCGGCCGGTTATCAGGATGGTATTGAGACAAACGTTGATGCACAGGGTGGAGCCGGAAACAGCGAAGCCGATCCCGACCGTTTCCACGCTGCGCAGAGAGGAGAGCAGTACGTTGGTAACGGCGAACAGCGGATAGGAAAAGCAGACGATCCGCAGATACCGTGCCCCCTCCGCTATCACGGCTTTCTCATTGGTAAACAGGCCGAGACAGGCCTCGGGGAAAAAGAAGGTCACGCCCCACATGGCCACTGCCGTCAGAAATCCGATCCGCATCCCCAGCCCCGTTATCCGGCGGATAGGCTCCGTTTCCCCCTTCCCCCAGTATTGGGAGGCCAACACGATCATGCCCTCGCCCACCCCCATGACCAGCATCTGCAGCAGATACTGGATCTGGTTGACCAGCGCCACCCCCGCCAGCGCGTTCTCCTGATAGGCGCCCAGCATCAGGTTATCCGCCAGATTAACGCTGAAGGTGATGATATTCTGAACGGCGATCATGGCGGTGAGCGAAAAAAAGGTGCGGTAAAAAGCCCGCTCCCGTACAAAAAACCTCATGGCGCTCCCTCTTCATCCGCGATGCAAAATGCGGCCCCCGCAGGGGCCGCGTCCATTATATCACCCGAGGCCGTCCGCCGCAACCGGGGAATTCCCGTCTTTCTTTTGCCGCTTCCGGCCCCTTCCATGCCGATCCCATCGGGAGCGCCGGCGGGGGAAAGGCTCCGCGTCATTCCTTTTTCTCTTCTATTTTGACCGTCATAACCTTCCCGTCGGCATCATAATACAGCGTTACAAATTGATGTCCGGCGATATCCAAATACCATATGTCGCCCCAAAAGCCCGACAGCCTATCGTCCGGCTCTCCCCACACGCGCTTAATCTCTTCCCCGTCAAATCCCGCCAGTCTTACATTGGCAAACGCCTCTCCTCCTTCCTTCACCAAGGCAAGCGAAGGAATGGGAGAATCCTCCTCCATGCTGCGGCGGAAAAAGTCCTGCACAACCCTCTCCCGCCCATTCACCGGGCTGTTCCCTTCAAAATGGATGGCGTCCAGCAGAACCGCTCTGTAAAATCCGAAGAAATCGCTGTCCAGTTTGGTGACCTCCATGATCGCCGCCCCGGTTATGCGGCTGTCCTGCCGGAAGGTCAGCGTGATATACGCCTCGTGCCCGGACCGGTTCTCCGTATCCTGCAGCCGGATGGGAGCCCACAGCAAACAGTCCTCGTTTTCCAGCGTATAGGTCAGCATCCTATCCTCCGCCGATCCCACCGCCCCTTCCCAGCCCCATGGGAAGATTTCCCCCGCCGTGGTCGTGGCTTCTATCGTACCGCCAGGGCAGCGCATAAAAATGGGCAAACCTCGAACGGAACTCATCTCCGGCGAGTATCCCGTTGTGACGACGTCCACCTCTCCCGCTTCTCCCAGCCCCGCGACCGCCACAGGCGTGGAAAAGCGCCAGAAGAGGAAAGCCGGTATACCGATCAGCAGCGCGATGCCAGCGGCGATCAAAGCCGCTCTGCGGCCCCAGCCGCCTCCCTTTTTGGCCCGTTCCTCCTGCAGCCCGGCCGCCTCCAAGACAAAGCGATCGTCGATGTTCTCCCATTCCCGCCGAAACTCCTGCATCGTCATGGCGCCATTTCCTCCTTATCCAAAAAGATCTTGAGGTCCTGTCTCATCCGGAAGAGCATCGATTTCACCGTACCCTCCCGCTTCCCAAAAGCTTTGGCGATATCCGCCACCGCATCGCCATACCAATACCGGCGGACAAAAATCACCCGTTTTGTCTGCGGCAGCCCTTCCAGAAAGGCGTTGAAGGCGGCGGCGGCTTCCCCCTCCCGGTAGGGCGCTTCCGCCAGACGGTCGGGGAGACATTCCTCTATTTCCGCCAGCGGGACGGAGACGCCGCCGTCCCGCTTCCGGGCGTGCCGGTAGGCATACCGGTTCAGGGCGATATGGCGGGTGATGCGGGCCAGGAACACCGGCAGGGGATCCGGCCGGTGGGGCGGGATGGCGTTCCACGCCCCCAGATAAGCGTCGTTGACGCACTCCTCCGCATCGGCGTCATCCTGTAAGATATTCCAGGCGATCCGCCGGAGATATCCCCCGTATTTCCGCGAGGTCTCGTTAAGCGCCTGCTCCGCCCGCTGCCAATACAGCTCCACGATCTCCCTGTCCTCCACGCCTATCCCTCCTCCGCCTTGATTCCGCGCCCTCATCCCTATACTCCGCATTTGCCGCCCGGACGTTTCATTTTTTACAGAAAAATTTTTAATCATGCTGTCCCTCATACGATTCATCATACAATATCCGCCCGCCGCGGGCAACCCGGGATACATAAAACCGGCGGGCCATGGTCACACTACAGGGGAAACCATCGGAAAGGCTGGCGGCAATATGAGCGATAACAAAAACAACACCCCGGAAAGCACGGAAAAGGGCAAGCAGCCGGAGGAATCGGCCGCATTGCAGGAGCAGCTGAAAAATGTGGAGGATACCGGCTCGGTTACCACGGACAACGGCCGCCACGTGATCCACTGTCTCACCATCATCGGGCAGATTGAGGGGCACTACGCCCTGCCTGCGGACAACAAGACCACCAAATACGAGCACGTCATCCCCCAACTGGTGGCGATTGAGGAAAGCCGGGAGATCGAGGGGCTGCTTATCCTGCTGAACACCGTGGGAGGGGATATCGAAGCGGGCCTGGCCCTGGCGGAGCTGATCGCCGGCATGAAAAAGCCCACCGTCTCCCTGGTGCTGGGGGGCGGTCATTCCATCGGCGTTCCCCTGGCCGTGGCGGCGAAAAAATCCTTTATCGCCCCTTCCGCCACCATGACCCTCCATCCCGTGCGCACCAACGGCCTGGTGCTAGGGGTTCCCCAGGCC
>CAKTTT010000162.1 GCA_934615635.1 uncultured Eubacteriales bacterium
GGTATGTACACGGCCAATTCCATGAACTGCCTGACCGAGGCCATCGGCATGGCGCTCCCCGGCAACGGGACCATTCCGGCGGTATATTCCGCCCGGCTGCGTCTGGCCAAGGAAACCGGCGAGCGGGTAATGGAGCTGCTGGAACAGGATCTGCGGCCCAAGGACATCCTGACGCCGGAGGCCTTTGAAAACGCGCTGCGGGCGGATATGGCCATCGGCTGCTCCTCCAACACGGTGCTGCATATCACCGCCATCTCCTATGCGGCGGGCTGCCCCATCAATCTGGAACAAATCGACGCCATCGGCAGGAAAACGCCGCAGATCTGCAAGCTCAATCCCGCCAGCCAGGTGTTCATCACCGATCTGGACGGGGTGGGCGGTATCCAATCCATGCTCAAGGAGCTGGACAAGGGCGGAATGATCCATCGGGATCTGCCCACGGTCAGCGGCACGGTGGGGGAGCGCATCGACGCCGCCCGGGAGGCGGACGGCGAGGTGATCCGCCATCTGGACAACCCCTTCCGCAAGGACGGCGGCATCGCCATTCTCTTCGGCAATCTGGCCCAGGAGGGGGCGGTGGTCAAGCAGGGGGCGGTGGCGCCTTCCATGATGGTACATACCGGCCCGGCCAAGGTGTTCGATTGTGAGGAGGATGCCTCAGAAGCCATTACGAGCGGGAAAATCGTCCCTGGCGACGTGGTGGTCATCCGCTATGAAGGCCCCAAGGGCGGCCCCGGTATGCGGGAAATGCTCAATCCCACGGCGACTATCGCCGGCATGGGGCTGGGGGAAAGCGTGGCGCTGATCACCGACGGCCGTTTTTCAGGGGCGACCAGGGGCGCATCCATCGGCCACGTGTCGCCGGAGGCGGCGGCGGGCGGCGTGATCGCCCTGGTGGAGGATGGGGATGCCATTTCCATCGATATCCCGGGCCGGAAGCTGGAGCTGCTGGTGGATGAGGAAACGCTGGCCGCCCGCCGAAAGGCCTGGAAGGCGCCGGCGCAGGAGCTGAGCGGCTATGCCAAGCGGTATGCCCAGCACGTCACCAGCGGTTCCAAGGGCGCGGTTTTCGACGATATGCTGTGAGAATAGGATGAGATAAGCGATATCCCCCGGGTGGTCCATGGATTCACCCGGGGGATTTATCCATAAAAAGGGAGCTGGCCGGCCGATAGAGGTCGCTTGATTCTACCCAAATGGCGCTGAAATTAGGGGTATTTCCACCGCTGACGGTTCCCGAAAAGGAATACTTTCCATCGGGCCACAAAAGGATCCGCCTGAGGAGGAATGGATAGGAGTGTACCTTCCGCAATATTCACTGTGGATGATGACCGCGTGCGTTCTATTCTGCACGACTATGGGATACAGGACAGCATGGACACGATTACAGAGTTGTTTAGATATAATTTTTCCGAGCGGGAAGTGCGGCTCATTTTAAAAGTCACCTTTAAAAACCGTGCTTCCATGGTGATCAAGCTGAAAAATGAGAAGGATCTCAGCCGTGAAGTCGTTGAACAACAAAGCGCTTTTTCCGCCATGCTGGAGCGCCATGGCGTGCCGGTTGCCGGCCCCCTGCAAACTCATGGAAAATATACATCGCTGCTCTCCGCCGGAGGCCGTGACGTGATCGTGAAGGTAGAAGAATTTCGGGAAAAGGAACTCCCTTGCGTTGATCTTGAAACCGCGAAAAAAACGGGAAAACTCCTCGCCAACACGCACAATATCTCGGAGGCCCATCATTGTCATGTGCATTTTCCTGTTTTGTTTGATCCTTTTGCAAGGAATGATTTGTTCTGCGTGGAAGAATTTAAGAGGATAGGGAGTGTATTGTCAGGTGCGGACCGCGCGCGCTATCTCAGGATCATGGGGAAATATAACGATCACATGGAGCATATATCCTCCTTACGATCACAAGAGCGTTTTGCCGTGCAGGGGGATATCAGCAACAACAACCTCTTTATGACGTCAAGTGGGGAGATCGGGCTTTTCGATTTTAACCGCTGCGGGGACAATCATCTGTTCTGCGATGCGATCATGCAAGCCGTTTATGAAGCGAGGCTGATGGACTATTCCCCAACCGATCCCCGTCAGAAAGAAGTCTTTTGGAGAGCTTTCTTTCCGGGTATCATGAAATCCGTCCCTTTACAGCGGAACAGGTGGATATGATCCCCCATTTATATGCGGTGATTTCCGCTTTTTGGCGCATGGATATCCTATATGCTGCCAATTCTTTGGATAAAGCGATGAAAAACGCTGCATCCCATGCGGTTTCGGAAAAATTGCGGTCTATTGAGTATAAAGATAAACGGCGGATGAAAGGGGGAGGGGGCTTCGCTGAAAAAGCCGTGGATTTCTAAAGGAATCCACGGCTTTTTCAGTCTTACTATAAAGAATAGCGCTGATTTCCGATGAACGGCCCGGTTTATTTACGACTGTCTTTGTCAGGCTCCTTTGCGGGGTCGTCATCCGCCTTCACCAGGATGGTACCTTCCCGGACCAGCCGGACGAAAAGGGGCGCCATCTCGGGATCAAACTGCCTGCCCGCCTCGTCTTCCAGCACGGCCAGCGCCTTTTCCACCGGATAAGAGGGCTTGTAGGAGCGTTTGGATACCATGGCATCGAAGGAATCGGCGATGCACAGTATCCTGGCGCCCAGCGGGATATCCCGGCCGGCGATGCGGCGGGGGTAGCCCCGGCCGTCGTACCGCTCATGATGGCCGATAACGGCGGGAATAACGTAATCCAGCGACGGGAGATGACGGATGATGCCCACGGAGTTTTCCACGTGGGATTGCATGATCTTGTATTCCTCTGGCGTCAGACTGCCGGGCTTGTTGAGGATATGCTCGGGTATACCGATTTTGCCGATGTCATGCAGCAGGGCGGCCTCCCGGATCATCTCCACATAATCGCCGTTGAGCTGGCAGGCCTCGGCCAGCGCGGTGGCATAATACGCCACGTTTTCGGAATGGTTGAAGGTGTAGTGGTCTTTGGTGTTGATGGCGGCGGTCAGCGCGTAAATGGTGTTTTCATATTCCGAATAGATGCGGCTCTTGTCCACGGAGGAGGGCTTTTCGCCGCGCGCATCCTGGGAATAGGTGCCGTTGGTATACGCCATAATAGCGTTTTTACCATGCCTCTTGACATGGTAGACCGCCATGTCGGCGTTGTCGATCAGCTCCTTCACTGTGGAGGCGGCGTAGGGAATGGAGCAGACGCCGCCGCTGACGGTCAGGATCTTCAGCGCATAGTCTGTGGCGGATTTGTTCATCTCCATGATCTGGGAACGGATGGATTCCGCCAGCGCTTTGGCGCCCAGCAGATCATAGCCGGGCAGGATAATGGCGAATTCCTTCCCGCTGTACCGCGCTACCTGTCCGTGATCTCCCACGCTGGCGCGGATAATACGCGCCACCCGTTGGAGGGCCAGATCCCCTTCCTTATTGCCGTAAAGCTGGTTGTACAGCTTGAAATCATCCAGATTCAGGATGATGAGGGAAAGGGCCTGCCCGGGATTCTGTTCATAGGAATCCTGCAAAATCTCGTAAAAATATTTGCGGTTGAGCAGGCCGGTCAGCTCGTCGGTGCGGGCCTCCAGATAGGCGCGCTCATAAAGAGTGGAATTTTTTACCGCGATGGTGGCGATGGAATCCACCGAGGAGAGGAAGTTGACATCCTCATAGGTGTAGGCGTGGTTTTTATCCTTAGGGGAGAGCATCACCAGGCCGATGAGGGCGTCCTTGTCCTTGAGGGGGGCGATGCATTCCACGCACAGCTCCTCTAGCTGGCGCTTTTCCTCCTCCCACATGGATTTGTAGGTGATGGTGAGACGAAACTCGCTCATCAGCAGACAGTCGTCGTGATCCCGGAACCACAGCACCAGCGGATGATCCTCCCGCAGCCGGAAGGTCCGTTTGTCCAGCGGACTGCTGCTGCGGGCGATGCCGTAGGTACGGCTGGCGGGATCGATGACAAAGATGTAGATCCGCTTGACAGCGATGGTCTTCTGAATGACGTCCAGGGTTTCCGACAGGATCTCATCGATGCGCAGGCTTTTGGAAGCCGCCAGACCGAAATCCTTCAGATTTTCCGCGTGGATGATTTCCTCCTTGACGAACACGTTGTCGATAAAACGCTTCATGATGCTGTAGATCAGCACGGTGCTGACGGTGAAGGTCAGCGCGATCAGCAGGGTATCGTACGCGGCCAATGCCGTGAGATGGTTGCGGATAAAGGCGGCCATGGGATCCAGCAGATTGATAAAGATAATCGCGGATAAAGCCGCCGACAGCGCATAGCAGCTTCCCCGGGAGGCCAGCAGCGTCAGCTTGAACAGCCGGCGGCGGTAAAGGGCGTAAAACATACAGACGGCGAAGCACACCCCCGCGATGATATCCACCGGGATGCCTGCGAAGAGGGGAATGACAAAGGCGATGTGCCCGATGAACATGATCACGATTCCCGCGAAGATAGGGGAAAGGCGATGACGGGACACGGGATTCTTCTTCACCTCGCCCAGAAGGAGGGACAGCATATGGGCGATGATGGCGGTGCAGAAGATAAAGAGGAAGACCACCGGCCACTCCACGGTATAGGTGAACACCCCGTCCACCTTCACCGGCGGCGCCAGGAAAACGCCGGTGAACCAGTTGACCACGTCGATGATGAGCATCACCGTAAACCAGAATACCTTATAGAACCGCTTTTTACAGTCGACATATTCATAAGCGAAGTTGAAGAGGGCGTAGCCGAGGAGCAGCAGACCGAAGATGGAAACGTGATACCAGACCTCCATGGCCGGCCACAGCTCCATACGCATGAACAGGGAGCCGCCGGTCCAGAAGATCATGGCGACCAGCACCAGGAGGAAGGCGTTGATCATCCGGCTTTTACGGGCGGCCAGCATGGTCATGAAGAGGAAGACATAGCAGAACAGTGCGATAACCGATATGAAGGTAAACGACGACGACATATCCGCTCCTCCTCTCCTTTCCTTCCGTTTCCCGCATGGGGGTTTACTGGTATTCCAGCAGTTCCTTCACATCATAGGCGGACGGATTAAGCCGCCGCAGGGTTCGCCCGGTATGGGAGCGAAGCCTGTCGAAGGTGCCGCATTTGACGATGGTGATCTGCAGGGGCTCTATCCCCAGCAGGCGTTTCAAATCCTTATAATCGTTGTCCATGTGCCGGAAATAGATCTCCAGCTGTTCCCGGAGAATTTCCTTGGTCACCGCCTGATTCACCAGGGCACCCGACGCGATTTCCGCGTAGAGATGGAGGAAGGGGCGGTTTTCCGGGCTGTATTCCTTACGGGCGGTCCAATCCGCGACGGGCAGGCCGGACAGGCCGATGGCCGACTCGATGG
>CAKTTT010000163.1 GCA_934615635.1 uncultured Eubacteriales bacterium
CCGTTCCGTCACCCCGGCGGGGTATGCTATACAGCGGAACGACGGATAAAACCGATCAATCAGTTTTGGAGGTAGCAATATGGAAATCCTGCGAGTGGAAAACCTGTCCAAGGTGTACGGCAAGGGCGACACGGCGGTCAAGGCGTTGGACGGGGTATCCTTTTCAGTGCAGAAGGGCGAGTTCCTCGCCATCATCGGCCCGTCCGGCTCGGGTAAATCCACCCTGCTGCACATTCTGGGCGGCGTGGACGTCCCCTCCGCCGGCAAGGTATACATCGACAATGTGGACGTTTACGCACAAGACGAAACCAACCTCGCCATCTTCCGCCGCCGGCAGATCGGGCTGATCTACCAATTTTACAACCTGATCCCGGTGCTCAACGTGGAGGAAAACATCACCCTGCCCCTGCTGCTGGACGGCCGCAAGGTGGATCCCAACCAGCTCAACAGCCTGATCTCCACCCTCGGCCTGGGCGGCCGGCTGGGGCACCTGCCCAACCAGCTTTCCGGCGGGCAGCAGCAGCGGGTTTCCATCGGCCGGGCGCTGATGAACAATCCCGCCATCGTCCTGGCCGACGAGCCCACCGGCAACCTGGACAGCCGCAACAGCGCGGAGATCATCGATCTGCTCAAGCTCTACAACCGCAAATACAACCAAACCCTCATCGTCATCACCCATGACGAAAAAATCGCGCTGCAGGCCGACCGGATCATCAGCATTCAGGACGGCCGCATCGCCCGGGACGAGGTGATGACCGTATGAACGTCCTCAACCGCGTCACCTGGAACAATCTGAAAAAGAACAAGACCCGCACCATCGTCACCATCATCGGCGTCATCCTGTCCGCGGCCATGATCACCGCCGTCACCACCTTTGTCTCCACCATGCAGGATTACATGCTCCGCTCGGTGATCGCCCAGGACGGCGAGTGGCACGTCCGCTTCAACGGCCTGTCGCCGCAGGATCTCTCCGTCATCGAGGCGGAGGAGAGGGTCAAAACCTATTCCTATCTCTACGGCCTGGGCTATGCCGCGCTGGCGGATTCCCAAAACCCGGATAAGCCGTATCTGTACATTCAGGCGGGGAGCGCCGAAAGCTTCGATATGCGCGCCGTCCATCTGGTGGAGGGACGGCTGCCCCAGAACGAAAACGAGCTGGTCCTTCCGGAGCATCTGCGTACCAACGGCGGGGTAACCTACGCCGTCGGGGATACCCTCACTCTGGAAATCGGCGACCGTCTGGATGAAGAGGGCACACCGCTGGGGCAGTATCACAGCGTGTCCTACAGCGACAGCAAGGAAACCCTGCAGCTCCGGGAAACCCGCGCCTATACGGTGGTGGGCATCTGTGAACGGCCGGGCTACGAGCCCTACTCCGCTCCCGGCTACACGGCGCTGACCCTCTCCGGGGATACCCCTCCCGCCGACGCCGCCCTGGATTTGGTGTTGACCGTGCGCAATCCCCGCCAGGCGGTGGAAGTGAGCCGCACCCTCGCCGGCCGGCTGCCCGAAGGGGTGGAAACCAAGGTCAGCGATCTGCTGGATCTCATGGGCTATGGCGACAATAATGCCTTCAACCGGGTGCTGTACAGCATGGCGGCCATCCTCATCGCCCTGATTATGGTGGGTTCCATCTCCCTGATCTACAACGCCTTCGCCATCTCGGTCAGTGAACGGTCCAAGCTGTTCGGCATGCTCTCCAGCGTGGGGGCCAGCTCCCGCCAAATCCGCAATTCCGTCTTTTTTGAGGCGGGGGTGATCAGCCTGATCGGCCTCCCGCTGGGTATTCTTTCCGGCGTGGCCGGCATCGGCGTTACCCTGGCGCTGCTGGACGGGGTGATCACCAGCACCTTCCTCAGCGGTCCGAACGCGGTGGACTTCCGTATGGCCGTCTACCCCGCCGCCCTGGCGGCGGCCGCGGTGGTGGGCTTCGTCACCATTCTGATCTCCGCCTGGATCCCGGCCCGCCGCGCCTCCCGGATGTCCGCCATAGACGCCATGCGTCAAACCAAGGATGTGCAGATCAAGGCCCGCGCCGTGCGCACCCCCAAGCTTATGCGCCGGCTGTTCGGCATGGAGAGCGATCTGGCGCTGAAAAATTTTCGCCGCAACCGGCGCCGCTACCGGGCCACCGTTTTCTCCCTCTTTATCAGCGTGGTGCTCTTCATCTCCTCCAGCGCCTTCACGCAGAACATGAAGGCTGGTACCACCACCATGTACGGCGATTATAACTACGACATCGCCTATAACGCCCCGGTCACCGACCCCCAAGATGACAAGCTGCAGCAGCTCATCACCGCCGTCAGGGGATTGGACAATGTGAAGGAATACGCCTTCTATCAATCGCTGTCCGGTTCCTCTTCCGTTTCCCGGGACATGGTGAATCCCGAGCTGTTCGGCGGATATTTCCAGCCTCCTTTCAACGAGGATGGAACCGTTCAGCTATACTACAACGCTTTTGCCATGAACGGCGAAGCATTCGATCGCTATGCCCGCTCCCTGGGGCTGGATCCGGCGGACTACCGGGATCCGGCCAACCCCAAAGCCATCCTGCTGGATACCTCCCGGCTGCCGGACAGCGCAGGGACCTATCATCTGCGCCATCTCTTTGCCGCTAATCCCGGTGTGCTGAACCTGGAAGATTCCTCCGAAGAGGAGGGCGCGGCCGCGGGTACCCGGACTTCCATCGCCATCGGCGCGGTGGCGGAGGAGCCGCCCCTAGGAATAGAAAAGTATATTCCCTCCGCCAGCTCCTATCATCTGGTAATGTCCGAGGAAGTCTACGATGCCGCTTTCTCCGGCTTCATCAACTGCTCCCGCAGCGGCATCTCCTTCTTCTTCAACACCGACGACGCGGAACAGCTGGACATTGACCTGACCGACGCCATCCGCTCGGCGGGGCTGACGGGCAGCGTGTACAACCTCCAATCCATGATGCAGATGAACCGCAACCTGCTGCTGATCGTGGACGTCTTCTCCTATGGCTTCATCGTGCTCATCAGCCTGATTTCGGTGGCCAACGTCTTCAACACCATCTCCACCAACGTCAGCCTGCGCCGCCGGGAGTTCGCCATGCTCAAGTCGGTGGGCATGACCCCGGGAGGATTCAACCGCATGATCAACTTCGAATGCCTGTTCTACGGTCTCAAGGCCCTGCTGTTCGGCCTGCCTGTTTCCGCCGGCGTGTGCTGGCTGATTTCCAAAGCGGTGGGCCAGGGCGTCGCCCTGGGCTTCCAGATCCCCTGGAATGCCTTTATCATCGCCGTCGCGGCGGTATTCCTGGTGGTGTTCGTCACCATGATGTACGCCATGTCCAAGGTGCGCCGGGAAAATATCGTGGACGCGCTGAAAAACGAGAATCTGTAAACGCAGACGCAACGAGGCCTTCCGGTTTCCCGGAAGGCCTCGTTTTTGGCTTATCCGCCGGCCGCTCCCGCCGCTACCGACCCGGGGCCGCGCAGACGGCCTCCTGCAGCGGATCCCCTCCTCTTCAGTCCCCTTCTTCCACCGCTTCGGACGGGCGGCCTTCAAAATATGCCGCCGCCTTCTCCGGATCGATGTAATCCTCCAGTCGCTTCATAGACAGCGCCTGAAACCCTCTCTTCTTCAGATAATCCATGGTTTTGGCGAAAGCGCCCGCGTCCGGAACGTCGTGGTAAAGCAGCACCACAATTTTCCCCTCCCTCGCCCGTTCCACCTGCTCCACGAATCCCTCGTAATCCGGGGAAACGTCCGTCCCCATCACCTTGAGGGGATGCTGCATCAACGGATCGTAAGCCTCCGCCAAACCAGTTCTGGCAAAGGTATACCCTTGGGCCCGCAGATACGCCACACTGTCCGCAGTATAGGCGAGTCCGGGATAGGCAAAGGTCTGGGGCCGCGGGATGCGATAAGCCGCGCAACGCTCCGCGATGCCGTCGATCTCGCGTTTCATTTCCGCCTGGGTCATGCCCGGCAGATTGGCGTGGCGCAGGCTGTGATTCCCGATTTCAAACCCCCGCCGTTCCAAGTCCGCGATCTCCTCCCAGGTCATATACACACCCTTTTTCACCCCGTCCGCATAGTCGTCCGCCCCATATACGGGGAAATACAGCTCGCTGACGTAAAAGGTTCCGCCGAAGCCCCGCTCCTCCAGCGCGGGCGCCACTTTGGTATAATGATGGCGCAGCGCATCGTCGAAGGTGAGGACCACCGTTCCGTCGGGTATCGCCTTCTTCAGCATGTCCGGCGGCCTTTTTACGGCCGCCTGGTCGACGCCTTCCGTTATCGTCCCGCCCCGCCCGTCGCTTTTCCATTCTCTTCCCATGAAGAACCCCCTTTCTACTATCACGCTTTCGCATACCGCTCCGGTCAACACGGCCGGCGCCATCCCGCCGCCTGTTCAGCGCCCTTTTCCGCGTCACAGCGTGGAGGCGGTGTACATCCGCACCGGCTGCCCGTCCTCCCCCGCGACCATGGTGAGAAATTCCCAGCCGCAGCGTTCATAAAAAGCCGTATGGTCGGTGATGAGGTACAATCTGGAGAAGCCGAAGCCGCCCATATCCCGGCGCGCCTCCTCCAGCAGGGCGCGGGCGATTCCACGGCCCCGGCAGTCCTCCCGCACATACAGGGCGCACACGTTGGGAGCGAGATCCCTCCGGTCATGGAAATCGTTCTCGATCACCCCTGCCCCGGCGACGATCTCTCCGTGTTCGTCCAACGCCACAAGCCACTGCGGCACGCCGGCCTGCCGACGGATGCACGTTTCCATGCTGTCCAGATAAGCCTCCAGGGGCACGCCCCACTTTTCATGGAACCAACCGGCTGCCTGTTCCGCCCATTCCGGATGATGCCGCAGCTTTAAAAACCGTATGCCGTCCATTTTTCTCCTCCTATATCCAATTCTTTCCCGCTACAGCCGCACCGCCACCCGCTGTCGAATCCGCAGGGAATCGGGCGTGACCGCGCAGTCGTAAGCCAGCACCGTCACCCCGGCGGCCGCCGCTTCGGACAGGGCCCGGGCAAAGGCGGGATCGGTGGCCGCGTTGGGCTCGAACCGGCGGATCCCCTCCATTTGGATGACAAACACCGCCGCCGCGGGCAGCCCCTGCTCCGCCGCCCGGATCAGCTCTCGCAAATGGCGCTCCCCCCGGACGGTGGGCGCGTCGGGGAACCGGGCGATCCCCTCCTCCTCCAGAGTAACCCCCTTGATTTCCATATAGCCGACGCCCCGCCCGGCGGACGACGCCTGGAAATCCAGCCGGGAGGTCCCGAACATTGCCTCCCGTCGAAATTCCCGCGCCTCTCCGAAGCCCGGCACCCACATTCCTCCGGCCAGCGCCTCCGCCCATACGGCGTTGGGCGCCTGGGAGTCCATATTGATC
>CAKTTT010000164.1 GCA_934615635.1 uncultured Eubacteriales bacterium
GTAGTATTCGGCGAGCGGCAGGCGGACAGCCCTACCTTTACCTCCTTCCGAAACTGGACGGGGCATGAGCCGGTCTGGCGGCCGGAGGCGGAAAAGGCGCTGGTCCGGAAATTTCTGCACTGTTACGGCCCCGCCACCCGGTCCTCCTTCGTGAACTGGCTCGGAGCCTCCCCGCGGCAGGCCGCCAGACTTTGGGACGGCGTCGCGGAGGAAATGGAGCCCATCCAGACGGCGAGCGGAACCGGCTACATACTGTCGGCGGACAGAGAACGCCTCCTGTCGGCTCCCGGCTGCGGCGAACGGTTGATTTTGTTGGGCGCCCATGATCCCTATCTCGATATGCGGGACCGGGATGTCATCTTGGACCAGCGCCCCCTTCATAAAAGCGTATGGAAAACCGTGGCCAATCCCGGCGTGATCCTGAGAGACGGCCGCATCGTCGGCATATGGAAAGCCAAGACACTCACAGAAAACATGGAAATCTCCATTACCCTCTGGGAAAGCCTGTCCGCCGCAGAACAGCGGCGTCTCGCAGACCTGGCGGAGGAATACGCCGCGTTTCGTTTGCTTTCCCTGAGAAAATGCGCCGTGGAAAGCCCTTGACGCCTTCCTTCCCCGGCGACAAACTCCAGCCCCTTCCCCGCTATCGGGGGAAGGGGCTGCTCTTCTCTCAAGTGGAAGGCATCGCCGGCCTGCGCCGCCCTTCCGCCGTTCGGATTCCTCCTTGCGCCGACCGTCTTTTTCCTCATTTGTCAGGGACTCCCTTCCTCCGTAATCGTATTCGCCCGGGCGGCACCTTGAAACGGGGCCATTGTCATGCGTCGGCGGCTTTTGCTGAAATCTCCCGCGAAGAACCGGTTCCGCCGCAGCCCCGTCCGTGTCGCTTCCCCAAAATTCGCGGCAAAACGGAAACCACCCGTCGTTCAGATTTCTTCCCCTCCATCCGCCCGGGCGGCCACCTATGGGAACCGGCGTGAGCCGCCTTGCTTCTTCCGGTGACTTGGTCCCCGCTCTCATCGGAATCCCTCTCCAAACACAATAGCCCCCCGGCGAAGGCGAGGGTATTCCACAAACGGGCAAAGCCCTATGCTCCTGGCATACACGTCAAACGTGTAAGTACGGTCTGCCGGCCGTGCAGGGATTGTTACTTGCCGCTCGTAAACGGGCCGAGTTCACTCATGGTTAGCTGTTTGCCTGATTCATCTTCCTTCAATTGGTTCGCAATATATTCCGCTATGCGACTTGCATCTTTGCCCGCCGTATCCACGACACTAGAACTCTCGGCTCCGATACTTGTATTTCAGCTCCCCAAACTGCTCATACAGCATCGTACTGCTCTTTCCCTTCCAGTACCCCATGAAACTCGACACCGACGGTTTCGGCGGAATCTCCACCAACATATGTACGTGGTCTGGACACACCTCGACTCTTACGATCTTGCCCCCTTCCACTCGCACAGTCGTCTCAAGATTTTTCCTTTAGCTTTCCGCTCCTCCTGGTAAAATATTTTTCTGTGGTACTTCGGTGTAAACATTATGTGATATTTGCCATTCCAACTTGTATGCGTTAAACTATTTACGTCTTCATTCCTGAATGACCTCCCTTTGCTTTTTTGTGCAGTTGCCAGACCGCACTCTCATTATAACAAAGGGAATTTTTTTCTTCTTCATCGGCAATACCCTTCCACGGAACCACTGGCCCTGCCAGTGGTTTTCTTCATACAAAAAGCCGGCCGCTTAGGATAAGCGGCCGGTCAATTGGCAAGCGAATGGGGAATACCTTTATGCGGGTTTGTAACCAGCAGGCGGGAGGCATAGCGAAGCTAAAAGCGTTTCAAATGATCACGCCGCATTATTTGCGTCACAACTTTGCGTCCATCCTTCCTTTTTGACGCCGGGGTGGACCTCAAAACCGCACAGTCCATCATGGGCCACAACGATATCAGCGTACTTATGGATATCTATGCCCACCTGTCTGCAGAACGTGAGAAAACATCCGTAAATAACCTGAAAAACTATTTTAAAATGCAGTCAGAATGCAGTCAAAAACAGAATATCTGACACAGCAAGTTCACGGAAAAGCACATGATTACTCAGTTTTATTGACTGTGAGAGTAGTGGTGCGCCTTTTCCAGCATTATATCCTTGACCTTCATCAACCTGGTACGGCTGGATCGCTCGTTTTCCTCCAGCTTCATGGTGATGAAGCGGATCGTCTCCTGCAGCCGGGGGATCATCACATGCTCCAGCGCGTTGACCCGCCGCCGCGTCTTCTCAATCTCCGCCGACAGCAATTGAGTGGATTTCTCCACCTCCGCCAGACGGATCATGACGGGCAGCAGCTCGCTCAATCGCAGCACCGCATCGTCCAGTTCAAAGGAAGTGAAAGCGAACCCATAGGAATAGATATCCGCCGTATCCGCCGTCCGGGTGGTGACGGAAAAGACCGGGATGTCCACGCTCATCACATTGCGGGAACTCACCTCCAGGTAAGCCTCCTGCTTGGGAGCCAGCAGCGCCTCATCCAGCGCCTCTTTTTTCATCACCGAGCTGGCGAGAATGAAGTGGCTGTTCGCCTCCCGCAGTCCGGCCTCCACCTGCTCCCGCAGCGCCTTGTTTTCCCGGATCATGTCCAGGAACTGGCGCATCAGCTCATCCCGCTTGTCCTTGAGCAGCTTGTGCCCCCGCATGGCGGTGCTGAACTGCTTTTTCAGCCGTGTCAGCTCCATACGCGTGGGATTGACGTTCATCACCGCCACAGGCCGTCCTCCTTCCTTCCGCTAAACCTTGCCATAATACCGGTCCAGCATATCGTCGCCGATTCTTTTCAGCTCGCTGCGGGGCAGGATGGACAGCAGCCGCCACCCCAGGTCCAGCGTCTCCTCGATAGTGCGGTTGGCGTCATAGCCCTGGTTGACATATTCCCGCTCGAACCGATCGGCGAATTCCGCATACTTTTTATCGATCTCCGTCAGGGCGGCCTCGCCCAGAATCACCATCAGCTCTTTGGCGTCCTTGCCCCGGGCATAGGCGGCGAAAAGCTGGTTCATGGTGCTGGCGTGATCCTCCCGGGTGCGCCCCTTGCCGATGCCCTTGTCCTTGAGGCGGGACAGGGAGGGCAGCACATCGATGGGCGGCGCGATCCCCTTGCGGTACAGCTCCCGGGAGAGGATAATCTGCCCCTCGGTGATGTAACCGGTCAGGTCGGGAATCGGATGGGTCTTGTCGTCCTCCGGCATGGTGAGAATCGGAATCAAGGTGATGGAGCCGTCCTTGCCCTTCTTGCGCCCCGCCCGCTCATACAGCGTGGCCAGATCGGTATACATATAGCCCGGATAGCCCCGCCGGCCGGGGACCTCCTTGCGGGCGGCGGAAACCTCCCGCAGGGCGTCGGCGTAGTTGGTGATATCGGTCATGATCACCAGCACCTGCATCCCCAGGTCAAAGGCCAGATATTCCGCCGCGGTCAGTGCCATTTTCGGGGTGGCGATCCGCTCAATAGCCGGATCGTTGGCCAGATTGACGAACATGACCGTCCGGTCGATGGCGCCGGTTTCCCGGAAGGATTCCACAAAATAGTTGGATTCCTCAAAGGTGATGCCCATGGCGGCGAACACCACGGCGAAGGGCGCTTTTTTCTCCTCGCCGTCGGAACGCACCGTCGCCTGCCGGGCGATCTGAGCCGCCAGATTGGCATGGGGGAGCCCGGAAGCGGAAAAAATCGGCAGCTTCTGTCCCCGTACCAGGGTGTTCAGCCCGTCGATGGCAGACACGCCGGTCTGAATAAATTCCTGGGGATAGTTGCGGGCGGCGGGGTTCATCGGAGTGCCGTTGACGTCCAGCCGCTTTTCCGGAATCAGCTCCGGCCCGCCGTCGATGGGCCGCCCCAAGCCGTCGAACACCCGGGACAGCATATCCGGGGAAACCGGCAGCTCCATCGAGCGACCGAGAAACCTCGCCTTGGACTGGGCCAAATTGATCCCCGCCGCGCTTTCAAAAAGCTGGACCAGGGCGTTTTCCCCGTCGATCTCCAGCACCCGGCAGCGGCGTTTTTCTCCGCTGGGCAGCTCGATCTCCCCCAGCTCGTTGTATTTGACATTCTCCACGCCGCCGATCATCATCAGCGGCCCGGCAACCTCCCGAATGGTTCTGTATTCCTTCGGCACGCACACTCATCCTTTCCAGGGCTTTTCTCCTGTTCGCCAGATCCCCAGGGGAACGCTTCCGCCCGCCGGCCGGAGCCTCCGGGGCGCTCGCCTATTCCCCGCTCTCCGCCAGCGCCGTCAGCGCCTGGCGCAGCTCCTCCTCCAGCATGGCCATGCAGCGGGTGAACTCGTCCGCCGCCTGCTCCTCCGGCGCGTACTTCAGCCGGCCGATTCGCTCTCTTGCGGGCAGGGCCACCACCGTGTCGATGTCCAGCCCCTTCTGCAGAGCCTCCGAGGCGCGGTCATAGAAGCCCAAAATGGCGGTCATCATCAAATATTGCTTATCCAGGGAGGTATAGGTGTCCACCTCATGGAAGGCGTTTTGGTGCAGATAGTCCTCCCGGATGGAGCGGGCCGCTTCCAGCTTGAGCCGGTCGGGGGCAGACAGCGCGTCCATGCCCACCAGCTTGACGATCTCCTCCAGCTCGGCCTCCTCCTGGAGCAGAGCCATCAGGCGGCCCCGAAGCTGGGTCCAGTCGTCCCGCACGTTTTCATTGAACCAGGGGGCCAGGGAATCGGCATAGAGGGAATAGCTGGTAAGCCAATTGATGGCCGGGAAATGCCGCTTATAGGCCAGGGAAGCGTCCAGTCCCCAGAACACCTTGACGATCCGCAGAGTGGCCTGGGAAACCGGCTCCGAAATGTCGCCGCCGGGCGGGGACACCGCGCCGATCACCGACAGGGCGCCCTCCTCCTCTTCCGATCCGTTGACCACCACCCGGCCGGCCCGTTCATAGAACTGCGCCAGACGGCTACCGAGATAGGCGGGATATCCCTCCTCGCCGGGCATCTCTTCCAGACGGCCGGACATCTCCCGCAGGGCCTCGGCCCAACGGGAGGTGGAATCCGCCATCAGCGCCACGGTATAGCCCATGTCCCGGAAATATTCCGCGATGGTGATGCCGGTATAGATGGAGGCCTCCCGGGCCGCCACCGGCATATCGGAGGTGTTGGCGATGAGGACGGTCCGCTCCATCAGGGAGTTGCCGGTGCGGGGATCCTTCAGCTCAGGGAACTCGTTGAGCACGTCGGTCATCTCATTGCCCCGCTCGCCGCAGCCGATATAGACGATGATATCCGCCGCCGCCCATTTGGCCAGTTGATGCTGCACCAC
>CAKTTT010000165.1 GCA_934615635.1 uncultured Eubacteriales bacterium
ATTTACACATGCAGGGCTGGGTACCATGTTTGTAGGCGGCTGAAGCCCTCGCAAAGACAGGAGAAAAGGATGGTGCCGATATGGAAAATATGATGGAGCTCACAAATACCTATATTGCAAAGACCTATAACCGCACCCCGGTACAGTTGGTTCGGGGAGAGGGGTCTCTGGTCTACGATACGGACGGAAAACGCTATATTGACCTTGGGACCGGCATTGCGGTCAATATCTTCGGCATCGCAGATCCTGCATGGATACAGGCGGTGACTGCACAGCTGTCCTGCCTGCAGCATACGTCCAACCTCTACTACAGCGCTCCTGCGGCGCGCCTTGCCCAGATGCTCTGCCAGCGCACGGGAATGGAGCGGGTGTTTTTTTCCAACTCCGGCGCCGAGGCAAACGAGTGTGCCATCAAAACGGCCCGCCGGCGGGCATACCTTACATACGGGGATACATCCCACAGTACGATCATCACCCTGAAGGGATCTTTCCATGGACGGACCATCACCACCCTGTCCGCCACCGGACAGGACAGCTTCCACACGGAGTTCGGTCCCTTTACGCCCGGCTTTGTCTATGCACAGCCGGGGGATACGGAGGAGCTGCGCCGCCTGGCGGACAGCCAGGGCTGCTGCGCCGTCATGCTGGAGACCATCCAGGGAGAGGGCGGCATTCATGTGCTGGACGGGGCGTATCTCCAGGCGGTGTGGCAGCTGTGCCGGGAGCGGGACATGCTGCTGATCATCGACGAGGTGCAGACCGGCAACGGCCGGTGCGGCAAGCTGTATTCCTACATGCACCATGATATTGCGCCGGACAACGTCACTACGGCAAAGGGGCTGGGTGGGGGACTGCCCATCGGCGCTACGCTGCTGGGCAGCCGATGCGCCGACGTGCTCACGCTGGGCTCTCACGGTTCCACCTTTGGCGGCAATCCGGTGGCCGCTGCCGGCGCTGTCAGTATTCTGGACCGGATCGACGATACACTCCTTGCTGGCGTGCTCCACAGAGAGGGACTGATTCGAAAGGCGCTTGCAGATGTTCCCGGAATAGTGGAGATCACAGGCCGGGGACTGATGCTGGGGATCCGGTGCGAAAAACCGGCGGGCGAGATTGTGGCCCGTGCGGCGCAGCAGGGCGTCCTGGCGCTGACGGCAAAGGACAAGATTCGCCTGCTGCCTGCGCTGAATATCCCGGAGGAGCTGCTTTTGGAAGCGTTGGAAATTTTGAAAAAGGAAATTGCAAAGTGAAACATTTTTTGACTTTGTCGGAGCTGCAGCCCAAGCAGATCCACGAGATTTTGAATCTGGCGGATCAGTTGAAATATGAAAAGCAGCATCATATTTCCCATCCGCTGCTTCAGGGCAAAACCCTGGGGATCGTGCCGGGGAGTTCCTCTTCCCGCACGCGTATCTGCCTGGAGGTGGGCATGTACGATCTGGGCGGCCGGGCGGTGTCCATGCCCGCGGACAGCCTGAAGGGGCAGGATGGGTCCCGGATCCGGGAGAGCGCCCGATGCTATTCCCGCTTTGTGGATGTCATCGCCCTGCGGGCCCTGCCACATGCGGTGCTCGCCGCCTTTGCAAGGGAGAGCGGCGTTCCGGTGCTCAACGGTGCGTCGGATCTGGCGGATCCCTGCGGGGCTCTGGCGGATCTGATGACCATCCGGGAGCGATACGGCTCTTTCGAGGGTCTGCGTCTCTGCTATGCGGGGCCTGCCGGCGCTGCTGCAGACAGCCTCGTTGCCGGGGCGCTGACCATGGGAATGGAAGTCGCCGTACTGGAACCTCCCTGTGGAGAGGCAGACGGACATCCCCTTGGGGCGGGGGGCTGGATTCAGTACGACCGTCTTTTGGACGCTGCCGCCGGCGCCGACGTTTTATACACGGGGCCCAAGGCCCCCTGGGGAGAGATCGATGCGGCGGTCGTCGCCGCAGGCGCCGGGGACATGCTTGTGCTCCACAGGCAGCCGGCCAACCGGGGCAAGGAGCTGTCGGAGCAGGTATTTGCCGCCCACGCGGGAGAGATCTATGATCAGGTGGAAAACAAGCTTCATGTAATCAAAGCAATTCTTGTAAGGCTGCTGGGACAGTAAAACAGAAATCGCAGGACGGAAAAAGAGAGAAAGGTGTAATAAGGGTATATGAAAAAAGCGTATTTGATTTTGGACGGAGGACAGGTATTCGAGGGATACCGCTTCGGCGCTGAGGGGGAGGCGCTGGGCGAGCTGGTATTCACCACCGGCATGGTGGGATATATCGAAACGCTGACGGACCCCAGTTACTACGGGCAGATTGTGCTGCAGACCTTTCCCCTGATCGGGAATTACGGCATGATCAGCGAGGATTTTGAAGGAAAGCCCGCCGCCAGAGGGTATGTGGTGCGGGAGTGGTGTGACACCCCCTCCAATTTCCGCAGCGAAGGCACAGTGGACGAATTTCTGAAAAAGGCGGGCATCCCGGGTATTTGGGGGGTGGATACCCGGCAGATTACCCGGATCATCCGGGAGCGGGGTGTGATGAACGCCATCATTGCGGACAGCGTGCCCGCAGATTTGTCCCCCCTGCATACATATACCATTACAGATGCGGTGAAAAGCGTGTCCTGCACCGCCCCCATCGCCTATCCGGCCCAGGGGGAGGAAAAATTCCGCGTCGTCCTCATCGATTACGGCTATAAAATGAACATTATCCGGGAACTGACAAAGCGCGGCTGCGCCGTGACGGTGGTTCCTTATGATACACCTGCGGAGGAGATCCTTGCCGCGCACCCCGACGGGGTGATGCTTTCCAACGGCCCGGGAGATCCGGAGGAAAATGTGGACAGCATCCGACAGATCCGGAAACTGCTGGGAAAAGTACCGATTTTTGGAATCTGCCTGGGCCATCAGCTGCTGGCACTGGCAAACGGCGGGAAGACCGTGAAGCTGAAATACGGCCATCGCGGCGCCAACCAGCCGGCCAAGGAGCTGTACGGCAAACGGACATATATCACCAGCCAGAATCACGGCTATGCGGTGGTGTCCGACAGCATCGGGGACGTGGGCCGTGTGACCATGATCAACGCAAACGACGGCACCTGCGAGGGAATCGAATATCCCGCTCTTCGTGCCTTTTCCGTCCAGTTCCACCCGGAGGCATGCTCCGGTCCGCTGGATACCAATTATTTGTTTGACCAGTTCTTTGCATGGATGGGAGGAAAAGAAAATGCCGCTGAATAAAAGCATCAAAAAAGTCCTGATGATCGGAAGCGGACCCATCGTGATCGGTCAGGCAGCAGAATTTGACTATGCGGGCGCCCAGGCGTGCCGGGTGCTGAAAAAGGCAGGGGTCAACGTAGTGTTGGTAAACTCCAACCCGGCGACCATTATGACGGACAACGCCCTTGCGGATGAGATTTATTTGGAGCCGCTGACGCTGGAGACGGTCAAGCGGATCATTGAAAAGGAACGGCCCGACAGCCTGCTGGCAGGGCTGGGGGGACAGACCGGCCTGACTCTGGCCATGCAGCTGTCCCGTGACGGATACCTGGAAGAGCAGGGGGTGCGCCTGCTGGGAACGGATGCCCGCGCCATCGACCGGGCGGAGGACCGGCAGATGTTCAAGGACACCATGGCAAAGATCGGCCAGCCTGTGGTTCCCTCCGATATTGCAAACACTGTGGACGGCTGCGTGGAAGTGGCCCAGCGCATCGGCGGGTATCCGGTGATCGTGCGTCCTGCCTTCACCCTCGGCGGCGGCGGCGGGGGGGTGGCTTACTCTGAGGAGGAGCTGCGGGTGATTGCCCGTACTGGACTGGATGTGTCTCCGATCACCCAGGTGCTCATCGAGCGGTATATCGCCGGCTGGAAGGAAATCGAGTTTGAAGTGATGCGGGATGCCGCCGGCAACGCCATCGCCATCTGCTCCATGGAGAATATTGACCCTGTGGGTATCCATACGGGGGATTCCATTGTAGTGGCCCCGGCGCTCACACTCGCCAATCGGGAATATCAGATGCTGCGCTCCGCGTCCCTGGATATCGTGTCGGAGCTGGGCATCGTGGGCGGCTGCAACTGCCAGTTTGCCCTCAATCCGGACTCCTTTGAATATGCAGTCATTGAGGTAAACCCCCGGGTTTCCCGTTCCTCCGCCCTGGCTTCCAAGGCCACGGGTTATCCCATTGCAAAGGTGACTACCCAGCTGGCGCTGGGGTATACCCTGGATGAAATCCAAAACGAGATCACCGGAAAAACCTGTGCCTGCTTTGAGCCTACCGTGGACTACGTAGTGCTGAAGTTCCCCAAGTGGCCCTTTGACAAATTTGTCAATTCCAGCCGGAAGCTGGGTACCCAGATGAAGGCCACCGGCGAGGTCATGTCCATCGCTCCCTCCTTTGAGATGGCGGTGATGAAGGCGGTCCGGGGCGCGGAAATCTCCCAGGACACGCTGAACATGCAGCCGAAAACGGCACAGTCCCTGGAGGAGCGTCTGGCGGCCCAGGACGACGTGCGTCTGTTCACTGTATTTGAGGCGCTCAAGAGCGGCATGGATCTTGAGGAAATTTATCGTATTACAAAAATTGACCGCTGGTTTTTGAACAAGCTTTTGAAGCTGGCGAATTTTGAAAAGAAAATTGCCGGCGGCCTGTCGGATGAAGACTACTTTGCGGCCAAAAAGCTGGGCTATACCGATGCGGCCCTCACCGCACTCACCGGGCGCAGAGATCTTCCCGGCGCCACGGCAGTGTACAAAATGGTGGACACCTGCGGCGCGGAGTTTGCTGCCCAAACCCCCTATTTCTATTCCACCTACGATACGGAATGCGAATCCCGCTCCTTTCCCAAAAGCGGCAAGCCGGTGATCATGGTGCTGGGCAGCGGCCCCATTCGAATCGGACAGGGCATCGAGTTCGACTATTCCTCCGTCCACTGTGTGTGGACCCTCAAGGAGTTGGGCTACGATGTGGTCATCGTCAACAACAACCCGGAGACGGTTTCCACCGACTACGACACCGCCGACCGGCTGTACTTCGAGCCCCTGTGCCCGGAGGATGTGATGAACATCATCAAGGCGGAAAACCCCATCGGCGTGGTGGTGGCCTTCGGTGGCCAGACAGCCATCAAGCTGACCAAGTTTTTGGATCAAAACGGCATCCAAATTCTGGGCACCTCCGCTGACGGTATCGATATTGCCGAGGACCGGGAGCGGTTTGACAAACTGCTGGAGGAGTTCTCCATCCGTCGACCCAAAGGGCAGGGCGTCGTGACCATGGAC
>CAKTTT010000166.1 GCA_934615635.1 uncultured Eubacteriales bacterium
GGCGCGCCTGAAGGGACTCGAACCCCTGGCCCTCTGCTTAGAAGGCAGATGCTCTATCCAGCTGAGCTACAGGCGCTTATCTGCTCCTCGCCGTCCCTTGGAGCTGGATAAAAATGGAGCGGGTGATGGGAATCGAACCCACACGACCAGCTTGGAAGGCTGGGGTTCTACCACTGAACTACACCCGCGCATCCGTCACGGCGTTCCTTATGATAGCACATTCCCGCCTCCCCTGTCAAGGGCTTTTTACAGGAAATCCTGACAGGGGAGAGCGGGAGGGGGAAACGTGCCTCTTTGCATGACGCATGCCGGCGTGGGGAAGAACCATTTTCCATCTTAAGCAGCCGTCCCAGGATGGGCGGGGAGGCTAACGGCGGCTCGCATTGGGGGCGCGGGCTTCGCCGGAACCGAAGGTGGAGACAATGGGGTTTCCGCATCTGTTGCAGCAGCATATGGCAGCGGCTTCCCAGGCGTGTAGGATGAATGGCGGAGCCGGGACGATGAGAGCGGAGGATATGTCGCCGCCGTCCTTGCCCGCGGGAGGATTTGTCCCCGCAGTACACGCTATGCAGGAATGGAAGAATGTGTGACGGACAGGGCGGCGGATTCAGCCTTTTTCCCGCATGGCAAAGGTGCCGAAAAACAGCGCCGCCGCCACCAGCACGATCATGGGGCCGGTGGACACAGCGTTGTGATAGGAAAGCAGCAGACCCGTCAGTCCGGCGAAAAGGGAGAAAATCAGCGCCGTCAGGTGGTAGCTTCTCATCCCCCGGGCCACATTGCGGGCGGCGGCGGCGGGCAGAATCAGCATGGCGTTGATAATCAGCAGTCCCACCCAGCGGATGGCCATCATCACCACCACCGCGATCACCACCACAAAGAGGTTGTCCGTCCATCCCGCGGCGATGCCCTTGCTGCGGGCCAGCGCCGGGCTTATGCTGACCGCGTGGAAGCGGTTGAAGCAGAGCAGCCACAGCAGCAGCACGATTACCAGCGTGGCCGCCAGCACCAGCAACTGATTTTTGGAAATGCTCAGGATATCCCCAATAAGCAGGCTTTGATATTGGGAGAAGCCGCCTCCTCGGGAGAGCAGCACCAACCCCAGCGCCACCCCGCAGGAGGAGAAAACGCCGATGACCGTATCGGTGGAGGAGAGACGAGAATGCCGGATGCGGTTCATCAGCAGCGCAAACACCACCGCGAAGGCCACCATGACCAGGCTTTGGTCCGCCAGCCCCAGCAACACCCCGATCCCCACCCCCGTCAGGGCGGAGTGGCCCAGGGCGTCGGAAAAGAAGGCCATGCCGTTGTTCACCACCAGGGTGCCCAGCAGGGAGAACAGGGGCATGATCAGCAGCACGGCGAAAAAGGCCCGCCGCATGAAATCGTATTCCCACCAGCCGAACAGGGCTTCAAGCATGAGCGGCCCCTCCTTTCGGGAAAGCGGCGGCAAAGGCGGGGGAGGAAAACACCTGTTCCGGCGTTCCCGCCGCCTGGACCGACCGGTCCAGCAGCACCACCCGGTCCGCGTGCCGGCTCACATAGTCCAGGTCGTGGGATACCAGCAGGATCACCATGTCGTCGGTGCGGCGGAGCTGCTCCAGCATCTCGTAAAACCGCCGCAGCCCCTCGTTGTCCACCCCGGAAACCGGCTCGTCCAGTATCAGCAGGTCGGGATGGGGACGGGTGGCCACCGCCAGCAGCACCCGCTGCAGCTCGCCGCCGGACAGCCGCCCCACCAGCTTGTCCAGCAGCGCGTCGGCGTCGAACCGGGCGAAGTGCTCCCGCAGCCGATCCTCTTCCTTCCGCCGCCGGGGCAGGAAGGCGGGCCAGCCGGAGGTAAAGGCCAGGGCCAAATCGTATACCGTGGCCGGCGAGCCCGGATCCAGGTTCAGCGATTGGGGCACATAGCCCACTCGCGGTCTGCCCGATACCGGTGAGCCGCTGTGCCCGCTGAAGGTCACCCTCCCCTCGCAGGGAATCTCCCCCAGGATCGCCTTGAGAAGGGTGGATTTCCCCGCGCCGTTGCGTCCGATGACGGCCGTCAGCTCCCCGCAGTGGGCGTGGAGATTCACATCCTCCAGCAACAGGGCATCCCCGGCCCGGACGGTGATGTGTTCGATTTTCAGGCAATGCAGCCCGCAGCCGCTCATAAAGCGTCCTTCCTTTCCCTCTCCTCATTCTTCCGGGATTGTCATCCCAGCCGGCCGCCGTCAGGCGAAGGCCGCCTCCAGCGCCAGGGCGTTGCCTTCCATGGCCCGCAGC
Organism: uncultured Eubacteriales bacterium; assembly: GCA_934615635.1. Lineage (GTDB taxonomy): Bacteria > Bacillota > Clostridia > Oscillospirales > Acutalibacteraceae > CAKTXU01. Next base: position 2,266 of record CAKTTT010000166.1, read on the forward strand.
CAGGCGTCCTTGTCCGCTTCCCCGGCGACGCCCATGTCCAGGTCCAGCGTCCGGCACCAGGAGGCCCCCTCTCCCACATAGGCGTATTCCACCGGGTACTGACTGTCGTAGAGCAGCAGCACCTTTCCCGCGGCGGTCGCCGCCTGCTGGGCCGCTGCCAGATCCGCCGCGGAAACCCCGGCTTCCTCCCCGATGGTCAGGGCCGCCGCCGGGGTCAGCCCCAGATCCCGGGCGAAATACTGCAGGGAATCGTGAAAGGTGATGCAGATCTTGGTAGGCGCGGCTTCCACCGCCCTGCGCAGCCGGTCCTCCACCTCGCTCACCCTGGCGAGATAGGCCGCCGCGTTGGCCTCGTAAGCCGCCGCATGGGCCGGGTCCAGGCGCATGAGGCCGTCCCGCAGATTTTCCACCTGCCGCCGATATCGCTGCGGGCTGGCCCAGATATGTTCGTTATAAAAGGCGTGTTCGTCCTCGTCCTCCGGTTCTCCCCCATGGTCGTGTTCGTGGCCGGCGGGCAGCAGCTCGATGCCTGCCGATGCATCCACTATCGGCAGCTCCGGGAGCTGGGCCACAACCTGATCCAGAAAGGATTCCGCCCCCGCCCCGTTGATGAGCAGCAGATCCGCCCCGGTCAAGGCGATCATATTTTCCGGGGAGAGCTGAAAGTCATGAAGGCAGCCGGTCTGCGGCTGAGTCAGGCTTTCTACCGCGACGCCCTCCACCCCGTCGGTCAGGTTCAGCGCCGCCACATATACCGGATAAAAGGAGGTCACAACCCGCAGATCCGCCTCTTTTTTGTGGGATACCCCGGTGAACAGGGTGATAACCGCTGAAAAAGCAAGGATACCCGCCATCAGCAGCGCGATTTTTCCCATGGTTTTCCTGGACATACCGGCGGTTTTGGCGTTGGACAAGGGGATTGCCTCCTTATTGCAACTCGTTTGCAATTATCATAAGCTCCCTTTCTGGATTTGTCAAGAGATTTTTGTCGGGAGAGGAGGGAGTCGGGGAGAGGGCGGGCGGTTGACATTTCGGCCGTTCGGGGCTAGAATACAGACAGAATCTCCGCCTAAGGGGCGGGAAAGGGGAGAGGCCGGCATGGAAAGAACCCGGACGACCAGGCAGAAGCAGTTGATTATGGCCGTGCTCCATGAGGCGGCGGTGCCGCTGACGGCCGGAGAGATCTACGCCCGCTGCGTCCGGCGACAGCCCACCCTGGCCAAATCCACCGTTTACCGCAATCTGGAGGCCATGCATAGCCGGGGGGAGGTTTCCGCCGGCCTGCTGGAGAGCGGGGAGCGGTTTTACGCCGAGGCGGAGCCCCATACCCATAAGCATTATATGATCTGCAAGGACTGCAACGCCCGGCTGGATCTTCCCGCCTGCCCGATGGAGGAGCTGGAGCGGGAGATCGCCCGCAGGGACGGTTTTACCGTTACCGAACACGTCATTCAGCTTTACGGCTATTGCCGGGACTGCGCGGCGAAGCGGCGGAAGGGAGCCGGAGCGGAAGGCAAAAAATAACGGCGCCGCATCCCCAGGGGGGATGGACGCCGAACCGTCTGGCTGCAGGGATCAGTCCTGGGCCTCGAACATATCCTTGCCCACGCCGCAGACCGGGCAGACAAAATCGTCGGGCAGATCCTCAAAGGCGGTGCCGGGAGCGATGCCGGCGTCAGGATCCCCCACCTCCGGATCGTACACATAGCCGCAGACGGTGCAAACGTATTTTTTCATGGAAATCGGCTCCTTTCATCATAAGACTTTTATGTCCATCCCCGGCAGGAGCCGGGAAAAACATAACCACAGCCAGGCAAAGCGATGCAAAATCGCGGAAAGGACAGGGATTAGTATGCTCAGACACGCGTCGGATATGCCCAGGGAAGAGCGCCTCCATATGCGGGAGGGAGAGGGAACCGTCACCCTGACGGCGGCCTTTGAAAAGGGGGATTACGCCGCCCCGCTGCGTCTGTTTTCGCGGATCACCCTTCCGGCAGGCGCCTCCATCGGCTATCATGTCCATGAGCAGGAGGAGGAATTCTATTACATTCTGTCCGGCCGGGGGGAGATGGACGACAACGGCACGCCGGTGACCCTCCAGGCGGGAGACGCCACCGTCACCCGCAGCGGACAGGGACACGCCCTGCGCAACACCGGAAGCGAGCCGTTGGAAGTGCTGGCGGTCATCGCGCTGGTACCCTGAGCTCCTCCTCATCATAGCCGGTTTGCTTTCCGAATGCAAGCCCCGTTTACGCGGGAAGTATGAATTTTCTGTAAAAGTGCGTTCTTCAGGAAAAAGCCCGGCCGCCGATCAAGAATTTCGGCGGCCGGGCTTTTTGATGGGGAAACTGCGGCGCCGCCGATGGCGTCGCCTTGTAAGGAAGCTCTGGCATGGGGCGCCGCGGGAAGCGAGCCGCCGGCAACCATGTCCCGACCTGCGGCGGAAGGGGGATTCGCCCGTTTACGGGCTGCAGGGCGCGCGAAGCAGGGGAAGGTTATTCGGCGCGCCCTTGAGACGCTGGCATAAGCCTTTACAGGCCACGGGCTTTGTCGGGGATTTTGACCAGTTGGTTCCGGGAAAAGGGGCGGAGAGGCGGAGAAAACCGGAATCGCGCTTTTCGCCGGCGGCGCACCGGTGTGCCGGTGTGCAAAAGCGGCTTATAAAACAAGCGCCGCTTTCTCCACCACCTCGCCCTGCCTCTTGTATATGCTGCCCTCCGGCACATAGCCCCGCACCATGGACAGGGGATAGATGTTGGTGCCGCGTCCCACCACGGTGCCGGGATTGAGGACGCTGCCGCAGCCTACCTCCACATGATCCCCCAGCATGGCGCCGAACTTTTTTAGCCCCGTGGTCAGCTTGTGCCCGTCGATGGCCACGGTGGCCAGGGTTTTGTCGCTTTTGACGTTGGAGGTGATGGAGCCCGCGCCCATATGGGA
>CAKTTT010000167.1 GCA_934615635.1 uncultured Eubacteriales bacterium
GCGCGATCCGGGCCGTCATATGCCAGCGGCGGCCGGACAAACGGGAAAATTTTTGAAAAATGCATTTTAGGGGTTGCAGAAATGGCGCGGACGGTGTAAAATACTATTGCTCTGCGGAACGCGGGGCATAAAATATCCGCCCGTGGCGAAGCTGGATATCGCAGTGGATTCCGATTCCAAAGGCCGGGGGTTCGAATCCCTCCGGGCGGGCCAATGAAAAGGCATGTGCAAACCCACAGGTTTGTGCGTGCCTTTTCGTCTGACAAGCCCAAGGTGTCGACACCCGTGGTTCTGAATCCCTCCGGGCGGGCCAACATCAGAAACCGTGTAACCCTGTGTTCATATAATCTCTTTCTTTTTACCCATGAATAGGGAAAGCATGTTTTAGGGGCGCTTTCCCCAGCCTCTAAGACTTTTCCAAGAGTGGGATACCCCCGCCATTTCTCGCCCGCCGCGCATTTGTGTCTGCGGCGCGGCGGTCTGTTGGTCCCCTTTTTAAAGTCAAAGGAAGCCGGCCGCCAAACAGCGGCCGGCTTCCTTCCTTTATCCCGGCATAGGTGAAAAATCGGCTGCTTCATCGCGACCCTATGCGCAGATGATCCGGCACGGCGAAAGCGGAAGCGGTACCCGCGCGCCGCCTCCCTGCAGCGGCGGAAAGAGGGGAAAGAGCGACGGCATAAGCTGTCCCGGACCCCTCCGCCGCCTAGGCCCTTATGGCGGAGGCGCCGAACAGACTGCAAAAGAAGGGGGCCGTCCTCCTGGATCAAACGGCCGCGCCGTCTATCCCTGGCCATCCGCTCCGTCGCTTTCTCTGCTCCAGCCTCTCAGCGAAACAGCGGCGAGTCCCCTTTGCGGGTTCCCGCTGTCTTCCGGCCTTTATCCGATGTTTTCCTCTTTATAGCGCCTTCCCCAGGCTTCCATCGCCTCCAGAATCGGCCGGAGGCTATAGCCGGTTTCCGTCAGGGTATACTCCACCCGGGGCGGTACCTCCGCATATACCTTTCGGGACACCAGCCCCTTTTCCTCCATGTCCCGCAGTTGCGCGGTCAACACCTTCTGGCTGACCCGGCCGATGGATTTTTTCAGTTCTCCGAACCGCTTGGTACCCGGCAGCAGATCCCGCAGGATCAGCACCTTCCATTTGTCTCCGATCAACGTCAGCGTCGTTTCTACCGGACAGGCCGGCAGCGCGGAGGATTCCATGACTGTGATCCTTCCTTTCCCATGGACAGCGAAACGGCGCCAGGCCGCCGCCCGAAAGCCGCATTTCCCACCGTCTTGTCCGACTTCCGCCGGCGCTCAACAGTCTTTCCGCCATCCTAATAGTATCTTTTGGGTAACTATAGCACAATAAAGTGCTTACTTTACAAAATATCTGAACAGCTTTATTGTATATACAGCGGGCGAAAAAGTCAAGCGCCCATTGCATAGGAAGGAGAAAGTTATCATGGACAAGAACACCTGCACAAGAATCAAGCTGGGGAAGGGAGAAATGCACCTTTACGAGTGCGGGAAGCTCCGGCTTCACGCCTACAAAACCAACGATTTCATGGACGACGAGGTTTTCCTCCTGGAAAAGGACGGGCGGGCGGTAGCCATCGAATCCCCCTGCTTTTTTGACAACAACCGGGAGCTGGAAGCCTATATGAGGGACAAGGGGCTGGAGGCGGCCGGCGTCCTGTTGGCCTACCATATGGCGGGAGCCTCCTTCCTTCCCCACACCAGGAAATTCTCTACCCGCAACGCGGAGGCCTACGGCCACAGCGGAGGCGGCCGGGCGTTGATCGACAATTTTGCCCGCACCTTCGGCCCCGCCTTCGACAGCGGCATCCACACGGTCACCGACATTCTGGAGGAGGGCCCGGTCACCATCGGCGGGATCCCCCTTGTCATCCGCGCCACACCGGAGGCCTTCGATGTGGAAATTCCGGAAATCAACGCGGTTTATACCCATATGCTGGGCCACGACTGCCATTCCATCGTGGCGGGGACGGCCCACGCCGATGCGCTCATTGCGCAGTTGAAGAGCTATCTCGACAAGGGGTACACCCTGGTGCTGACCTCTCACTACACACCGGAGGATCTCAAGGATGTGGAAACAAAAATCGCCTATCTGGAGGATTTGAAGGCTGTAGCCGCTGGCTGTAAAAATGCCGCTGCATTCAAGGCAGAGGTGCAGCGGCGCTATGGGGCTTACAGCGGAGAGAATTACCTGGATATGACGGCCGGCTTTTTCTTCACAAAATAAAACGAGGACAGCGGCTTACCGCATAAGGAGACAGGATGGGCGGCTTTTAGCTCCGGCGCCGCCTCCGGAAAGCCGTTTTAACGGCATGAAGGGGACGGCGCTTAACCGTTTCCGCCCTTTCAGAAGCCGGTCGTCCCGCTGTCCCATCCCTTTTCGTATCCGCGAGTATCTGCCAAAGAGGGCGGAGCATTTCTGCTTCCGCCCTCTTCCTCCTATATATCTTTCAGCGAGGGAAATCCGTGGATTTTTCTGATCGGCATCCAAAACTCATATCGGCTGCCGCCGGGAGTATCCGCGTTTTCCTTCTCGATCACTGTGATCGGACTGCCGGGTTCGTCATAACGAAGTATGGTCTTGATGTGCTCCCACCCGGCGCCTATGCCATGATGAATCGCTTCCTCATTGGTGGGGAGCCATTCATACGTAATCACCAGAAAGTCGCTTGCGGGGAATTGCCGCAGCGTATACCCTTCTGGGACCTTATCCACATCGATCACCATCAGACTCTGAAAATAGATTTTTCCCCCTTGCCGTTGGTATACCATATGTTTAAAGGCTTGGTATCCACCGCATACGGGCCTATTTTTTCATATCCCCACTTTGAAAAAATGATCCCCAAAATACCCGATATCCGATTTTTCCGTCACGATATTTTCGATACCAAGGACGGAAAACGCCTCCTTATGCATCTAAAATGTCACCAACGTCTTTTTATCCAAGTTCCTTCCCCCTTGAAATACCTTTTGTTGCTTTGCAAACAGCGGGAAACCTTCGCCACATGCCGCTCGGCCGCTGGGCTCGGTCTTATGATTCCTGAGTAGCGCCAAAGTCCATATCGTAGCGCGTGCCGTGGCTGAAAAGAAGGGCCTTGTTCAGCCTGATGCGCAGAATGATGATGTTAGGGTCGCTTTCGTCCGTATGCCCATTGGAATACCACTGTGCAAACGCTGTTCTCAGCTTGTCTGCCAAAGCTTCCTTTTTCTTATCGCCGATATAGCCCAGGTTCTCCCCAACGCCGGTGGCCGTAAACCATTCGCCGCATATAGTCACCGCCGGATTCCGCCCGATTTGATGCATTTTATTGGAAAGAGCATGGGTAATCGTATAAAAGAGCCCTTCTCATAATAGCTGTTCACTATGCGCACAGCGGGCTCCCCCTCATTGAGCGTGGCAAGTGAAATGAGGGTATCGCAGCCGAATCTTTCGTCCATCAATTCCAAGGCCCTTTTGTCCAAAAAAACAGTCCCTTCCATTCTATCATTGGGCGCCCCACCGCACCTTCAAACCTTGAGCTATATTCTAACATATCCACATTAATTTGTAACTATAATGAAGTGTTTTGGGATAATAATGCACATAATAAATCCGGAACAGGCAGACATCCATGCGGAAATACCTTTATGGATGCAAAAACACCGTTGGCGGAAGAGAAATCCTCCGCCAACGGTGCATATTTATTATAAAATATGGCTGCCGATTATCCTTGTTCCCCCTGATTTTCCTTCCTGGGCGCCTTGCTTCGCTGATGCCCCATCGGGAAATCCCCCGACTCTTTTATTTCGGCCAGACCCTCCTGCATATGCTGCTTGATCCGGTCAGCGTCCGCCTGATCGATTACGCCCAGCTCAGCCAGCTTATCGATCAGCGCCGCGTCGGCCGCAGCCCGGCTGTCCATCAAGGCGTAGATTTCCTCTTTTTGCTCCTGCGTCAGCGCCGACCATTTTTCCCCAGCCGCCTTCTGCTTCTCCATCCAGTCCTGCCGCCGCATCTCCCGATTAACGCCGATTTCCCCGGACTCTGCCGCCTCCGGGGCCGCCGCCGCGGGCAGCAGCAGACCTGTTCCGCACAGAGATATCAGTACCGCTCCTGTGAGCCCCGCTATCCATTTTTTCATTCTTTCTCCCTCTTTCCTTCATTTGAAAAATCTGGAAGGGATCGTTTTTCATCTCCCTGTTCACCGATTGCAATGAGGAAGATCCGCTTTTGCAAGAGACGTGAAAGCGGCGATTTCCTCATCACCCTCTTATTTTTCCCCCTGTCGCTATCGCTTTTCATCCAGCGATGGATTTCCACACTGGGTTTTATTTTGGAAATTCCTTCCATTTTTTAATCCATATCCCCCGGCATAGCCGAGGGCGCGACATACAATAAATCGGAGCAATCTTTTCTATCGCTTTCTCCGATTTGAAGACAGATCCTAATTTTAATATAAATACCTCGTCATCCAACAGCACAAATTTTCCCCCGATCCGTTCGTTGGCGTGATAATGCCCGAATAAACAAATCTTGAAATCGCACAGCTCAAGGATGCAGTCCACTTGATACTGGTATTTTTCGAGATTGCGCAATCCCTCCTCCTGCTCTTCTTCCGCCCACCATGAAACGCGGTTGACGCGGTACAGCGCCCTCTCCCGGTCGAGTTTTTTGCGTTTGGCTACAAAATCCGGATCGCTGGGCTCGAGGATACCGGCGTCGATATCGTGGGAGGACGCGCCGCCGAAAGTAAAAAAGCGCACACCGTCGATTTCAAAAATCTGCCCGCGTATCAGATGAAAGATATTATCCGCAATCCTGTGTATCTTTCCGCCGTGCTATTCGGTCACGGAATATACGGATAACCGGTCATAATTCGCGTGATTGCCGTCTATGAAAAGCGTGGTAAACGGCTTTTGGGAAAGCCATTTCTGCCAGTATTGCTCTTGATGGAAATCGTCCAGACGCCGCCGAAGTCGCCGCAGATGATCAAATAGTCGCCGGGGCCGCCGGGAAAGTGCTTGCTCCCGAGCCGCTCAAATTCGCCGTGCGTGTCGCCGGTAACACAAATCATATGCCCCGCCTCCTCTCGCCATACATTTGGTATGTTCACCGATAACGACAGCTTGTACTTTTACGTTCATTCTATTTCCTGC
>CAKTTT010000168.1 GCA_934615635.1 uncultured Eubacteriales bacterium
GGGCGGCCACGGCCACGTTGGCCGCGATCATGAACTGCTCGATCATGCCCTCCGCCTCCCCTGTCACCCGGGGAAATATCGCCGCCGGCGCTCCCTGCTCATCCAGGAGAAACTGGGCCTCCGTGCTGATCAGATCCATGGTGCCCCGGGCCTCTCCGTCCGCTTTCAGCTTGGCGGCCAGTTTGCGCATGACCTTCAGCGGCTTTTCCACCGGGCGGTACTTGGCGCGGATCTCCCCGTCGGCTACCCCTTCAAACAACTCGTTGATCTCGCCGTATACCCCTCTTACCTTGGAACGGATCACCGATTTCACCAGGCGGGCCTTTTGAAACTGAAATTTCCCGTCATAATACAGCAGCGCGGACAGGGTCAGCTTGTCCGTGTCCGGATGGAGAGAGCATATCCCGTTGGATAATGCCGGCGGCAGCATGGGGATGACCCGGTCGGCGAAATACACTGACGTGCCCCGCAGCCGCGCCTCCCTGTCCAGCGGGCTCTGGGCTTTAACATAATGGGAGACGTCGGCGATATGGACGCCCAGCACCCAGCCGCCCTCCGGCCCCGGCTCCAGGGAAACGGCATCGTCCAGATCCTTGGCGTCCCGTCCGTCGATGGTGAACACCAGCGCATCCCGGAAATCCTCCCGGCCCTGGAGCTCCTGCGCCGATACGCCGGCCTTCTCCAGCGACTGAGCCGCCGACAGCACATCCTCCGGGAAGACGGAGGGAATCCCCATGCTGTCCACAATGGCGTCGGCGCATACTTTGGCGCTGTCGGCGCTGCCGTATATCGTCACGATGGAGGCCGTCAGCTCCCCCTCCTTCCATTGGACGGAAAACCGCACCTTGTCCCCCGGTCGGGCATCCCCCAAGGTGGATTTCCTCACCCGGACAGGATAGCGGATGGCGGCATCCGGCGCCACGCTGCAGCGCCCTTCCTCCTTCGGCAGCAGACGGCCCACATACAGCCGCGGGCCCTCCTCCTCCACGGCGATGACCGCGCCCTGCGGGCCGCGTTCATCCGGCGCGCCCTCCCGGATGCGCACGGTATCCCCAGGCAGGGCGTCCTTCAGATAACGGCCGGGAATAAAACAATCCGGTCCGCCGTCCTCCATCCGGGCAAAAGCGAAGCCCTTGGAGAGCGACAGGATCCTGCCCCTTTTTCCCTGCGCCGCCGACAAAGCGTATTTCCCCTTCTTATTTCGGGTTATCCGCCCCTCCGCCTCCATCCTCTGCAGGGCGAGCAGCGCCGCCGGACGGTCCGCCTTTTTGATCTTCATGCCGGCAAGCAGCGCGTCCGCCGATTGCGCCCTGTCGGCGCGGAGCAACAGCCGCTCAATTTTCTGCCGGTAGAAGCTTTCGTTTTTCATCCGCATATGCATTCTCCTTTTGACATCCTATCCTCAGTATGTCCAAAGACCGTCGTTTTTCTCTGTCAAAGCCTGTCTTCATCCTAACACAACAGACGAAAAAAAGAAAGCCGTCCTTTTGGGTGCCGGCCGGGTTCACTCCACTGCATGAGAAAAAGCCGTTCTCCGCAGCTTGGGAGAACGGCTTTGGCAGCTCTATCCGTCAGTAGCATTCAGGTGAACTTGGTAATCAGCATACCAATGAAAACCAGAACGAAAAAGGTGATCGCGATGACCTTGGTATACTTGGCCAGCTTGGCATCCAGGGTGCGGGCCTTGCCCTTTTCCATAAAGCTGTCCGCGGCGCCCGAAATCGCGCCCAGATTGGCCTGACGGCCTTCCTGCAGCAGCACCACGCCGATAATGATCAAGGAAAAGACGATCAAAACGATCCCAATGATAATCTCCCAAACAGACATGAAGTTCCCTCCGCTCAACTCATTCAATCGTATTTATTAAGATACCACAGCCTGGGGAAAAATGCAAGAAGTTTTCATTTTTCCCTTTTCCAGAGCAATTTTTTCGCCCTTTCATGCATGACGGCGCAAAAGGCGGGTATGATAAGTCCGGCGCGAGATACGATTATTGCGTTTGCTGTATCCGCTGCCGGAACCGCTATCGTACGGGTTACACTCCGTCCGGCAGCGGTTTTTTTTGCCTGCGCCGGGATGCCGCGCGGCTATTCCAACGTCAGCTGCTCCCCGATATCCTCCGCCAAGGGCATAGCGCCCGCCGCTGGCAGCGATTTGGTGCGGTAACGGTTGGCCTTGCTCACCATTTCCTCCCTAAAGGGCAGCACCTCCTTGAGACGATGGTTGCCCTTGAGGGTCATCACCTGCACGCCGATGGTATTCCGGGTGGATTTGGTGGACACCGCGCCGGTGTGCATGACCAGCATACGGCCGGAGGTGGAGCGCAGCAGGAACTCCCCGTCTTCAGAGATATGATACACCGCCGCCAGGGGAGATTTATCGGAATAGGCACCCACCAGCTTGCGGCGATTGGTCTTGGTGGCGTAAGCGGACAGCTCCACCTTGGCCGCCTTGCCGTTTTCAAAGAAGAAAAGCAGATAACCGGTGTAATCGGCGGTCACCACCATGTAAACGGCGTTTTCCCCCTCGTCGAAGCCCAGCTTGGAGGCTACATAATCCCCCAGGACGCTGGCCTTGGTGTCCGCGAAATCCGACGCCTTGGCCTTGTAGACCGTGGCCTTATCGGTGAAGAAGAGCAGATCGCGGTTGTTGCCCGCCTCCACCGTCTGCACAATCCGGTCTCCCTCTTTGAGCTTGTGCTCGCCGCTCATCCGCAGGGATTGCGGGGTGATCTTTTTAAAATACCCCTCCGCGGTGAAGAACAGGGTGCAGGGATAATCGGGAATCTCCTCCTCCGCCTCGGCCGCCGCCTCCTCAATCTCAGAGGCGTAGATCAGCCGGCTGCGACGGGGCTGCCCGTATTTTTTGCCGATCTCCTGCAGCTCGCCGATGATGATTCCCCGTATGCGGGCCGCGCTTTTCAGGATGGCCTCCATCTCGGCGATGTCCCGCTCCAGCTTGCTGATCTCCTCGGTGCGTTTGAGAATGTATTCCCGGTTCAGGTGACGCAGCTTGATCTCCGCCACATAATCCGCCTGGATCTTGTCGATGCCGAACCCGATCATCAGGTTCGGAACCACCTCTTCCTCCTCCTCGGTGGACCGGATGATGTGGATGGCCTTGTCGATATCCAGCAGAATCTTTTCCAATCCCTTGAGCAGATGCAGCTTGTCCTTGGCCCGGGCCAGATCAAAATACACCCGCCGCCGGACGCATTCCATCCGGAAGGCGATCCACTCATCCAGAATATCCCGCACGCCCATCACCCGGGGCACACCCGCGATAAGGATGTTGAAGTTGCAGGAGAAGCTGTCCTGCAGCGGCGTCATGGCGAACAAGCGGTTCATCAGCTTGTCCGGATCCACTCCCCGCTTGAGATCGATGGTGATCTTCAGGCCGTCCAGCCCGATCTCATTGCGCACGTCGGAAATTTCCCGGATCTTCCCGGTTTTCACCAGCTCGGTCATCTTGGCGATGATCGCTTCCACCGTGGTGGTGGAAGGAATCTGGGTGATGTCGATGCAGTTGGCTTCCTTATCGTAGGTATAGACCGACCGGACGCGGACGCTGCCCCGGCCGGTGCGGTAAATCTTCTCCAGCTCCGCCCGGTCGTAAATGATCAGCCCGCCGCCGGGAAAATCCGGGGCCTTGAGCGTCTCCGCAATGTCATGCTCGCTGTTTTTCATCAAGGCGATGGTGGTGTCGCAGACCTCCTGCAGATTGAAGGAGCAGATATTGCTGGCCATCCCAACGGCGATACCCATGTTGTTGTTGACCAAAATGGTGGGAAACCCCACCGGCAGCAGGGTCGGCTCCTTCATGGTGGCGTCGTAGTTGTCCACAAAATCCACCGTGTCCTTGTCGATATCCCGGAACAGCTCCCCCGCGATGGGATCCAGCTTGGCCTCGGTATACCGGGAAGCCGCGTATTCCATATCGCTGGAATAGGCCCGGCCGAAGTTGCCCTTGGAATCCACAAAAGGATGCAGCAGCGCCTGATAGCCCCGGGACAGCCGGACCATCGTCTCATAAATCGCCGCGTCGCCGTGAGGATTCAGCTTCATGGTAGCGCCCACGATGTTGGCGGATTTGGTCCGTGCTCCGGTCAGCAATCCCATCTTGTACATGGTGTACAGCAGCTTCCGGTGGGAGGGCTTGAAGCCGTCGATCTCCGGAATCGCCCGGGACATGATGACGCTCATGGCGTAGGGCATATAGTTGGTTTCCAGCGTTTCGGTGATCCGCTGGCTCTCCACCAGACCCGCGCCCGCTATATGGGCGTTCTCCGGCAGCTTATCCATCCCCGCCGCGCTTTTTTTCGTTTTCTTCGCCAACGCTTTTCGATCCTTTCCCAGCCAACCACGTCAAGGTTGTTGGCTTTACAGTCGTTCGCCCTCTATCGCGGTCCCGGTCCGCCCTTCCACAGATCCTCGTCCTGCCGGGAATCCGGGCCCCTTCCCTTTTTCCTCCGCTTGACATAAGAGGAAGCCGCCCAGATCAGACAGCCGGCCGCCGCCACCCCCACGGCGGTGAGCAGCACCCGCAGCATATCCGCCATTCCGGCGGACAGCGCCGCCGGCATTATCTCCATATTCATCAGCTCACATCCACCAGTTCCAGGTATTGACCGCCCTTTTCGGAAATGAAATCCTTCCGGCCGGAGAGATTGTCCCCCAGCAGCACGTCGAACATGATCTCGGTGGCGGCCGCATCCGCGGGCTCCACCTTCACCAGCCGCCGGGTGGCGGGGTTCATAGTGGTCATGGACATCATGTCCGGATCGTTTTCGCCCAGTCCCTTGGACCGCTGGATGGTATACTTGGCCTCTCCGATGGTTTTCAGGATATCCGCCTTCTCCTGCTCATTGTAAGCGAAATAGGTGTCTGTTTTGGTGTTGATCTCATACAGCGGCGTTTCCGCGATGAACACCAGCCCTTCCTCGATCAGGGTGGGAGTCAGCCGGTACAGCATCGTCAGGATCAGGGTGCGGATCTGGAAGCCGTCCACGTCGGCATCGGTGCAGATGATGACCTTGTTCCAGCGCAGCAGGCTCAGGTCAAAGGTGGCCAGATCCTTGTTGGCCTTGCTCTTG
>CAKTTT010000169.1 GCA_934615635.1 uncultured Eubacteriales bacterium
GAAGTGTTCCTGACACTGCCGGACGATATCAACCGTCTGCAGGATGAGCTTTGGAACAAGTTGAAAAGCTGACCGGCGTTTGATAGACGACGGCCGGGCGGCTGTCCCGAAATTACTGTAGGCAAGGACTTTCCATGCACAAGGAATGCCGAAAAGCGGACCACTAAAGCGGCCCGCGAGGTCTTAGTCTGGGGATATCGCAAAATTTACCGTTTTGCGATATCCCCTTCTATTTATATAACGGGAGGAATCGAGCGCGGTATGGATATCAGGGAAATCAAAGAGCGGATGCATATGGGCAAGCTCTACTACTGCAACGGTGAGGAGCTGTTTGCAGAACAGGCCGAACGGCTGGAAAAGCTGTATGACTTCAATGCCACCCGACCGTCGGAACAGAAAAAAAGGGAGGCCCTTCTGCGGGAGATGTTTGCCGAAATAGGAGAGAACTGCTACATAGAGCCGCCGCTTCACGCCAGTTGGGGCGGCAAGCAGGTGCATTTCGGCCATAACGTTTACGCCAATTTTCATTTGACACTGGTGGACGACACGGCTATCCATGTGGGGGACAATGTCATGTTCGGCCCCAATGTTACCTTGACCACCGGCACCCATCCGATTCATCCTGCATTGAGACGCAAGCAGGTGCAGTATAACCTGCCCATCACCATCGGCAACAATGTATGGATCGGCGCCAACTCGGTTGTTCTCCCCGGAGTGAAGATCGGAGACAACAGCGTCATTGGAGCGGGGAGCGTCGTGACGAGAGACATCCCCTCCGGCGTGGTGGCGGTGGGGATTCCCTGCCGGGTCCTCCGGGAGATCGGGGAAAAGGATGAAAGGACCTACTATCGCGACTGGGAAATTGATATCGAGTGACGCCGGACCTCATCAGCTTTTGTTCAGCAGATAAACGCCCAGGTTGAGATAGGCGGCGAAGAGAATCCAGAGCAGATAGGGGACCATCAGCCAATAGGCGCTTTTGCGGATATGACGGAAACCTGCCATGGTCAGGGTTACCAGGGCAATCAGAAGCAGGAGCCAGAAAAAGGCAAACAGCCTCCACTCCAGCCGGAAGAAAAAGAAGGTCCACAGGCTGTTGACGATTAGCTGCAGCAAGTACAGCCGCAGAATGGGGCCTTGATCCACATCATTGCTGCTCCAAACCAGGTAGGCGGCAAGGCCCATGAGAAAATAGAGAATGCCCCACACAATGGGAAACACCGCGGCAGGCGGCGTCAGCGGTGGCAGCCGCAGACCTTCAAAACCATTGACGCCCCCCAGCAGGGCGCCAATGGCCGCTATGGCAAAGGTGATCGCTTGGTAAAACAGAAACGCCTTGAGATTGAATGTATGCTTGCGAACCATGGTGACAGACATAGGCTTCACTCTCCTCTGGAATTCGTATCATTCTCTACACCATAGTATGCCCAATCACAGCGGAATAAGACCTGTGGGTTCGTCCGAAAAAGGGGGCTGCCGCTAGGTTTTAATAGAGCTCGTCTTAAAAACAGATCGTGGAACGAACTATAAAACATGGTTTATTGTAATTAGGCTTCACGAAGGCAATGGAATCTGGAGATTTGGAGTATTTCATGATGGCTTTATAGCGCATTGAGAGAATATCTGTAGAGAGTTGCTTTCGTTTGTTGGCGTTAAAAAGAGTATGGAAAAAAGCGGATGGATTATCTTTGGATAATCCATCCGCTTTTATGCCTCCGGGAAGGCAAGACCCGTTTTCATTGCTTGTTTGGTCTATTTGAAAAGGGGCAAATCCCTATTCGAGCTGTGTGCCGCTTTGTCTCACGTTCTCCGGTAACGGTTGACAACCGCCTGCATCCGGCTGAATTTCTCCTCCATATCCTGCGCCAGCTTGATCTGCGTCCGGGCGCGGATCAGATTATGTTCGGGTCTGGTGACTTTAAAATAGATATCGCCGTCCAGATAATCCATTAGGAAACGGGCGGCCAGCTCCAGCGTCAGGGTTCTGGCGCCCAGTGGCAGTACGTCGATTTCTTCTGGCGTCAGAAGTCCCGCCGTGCCCGTGAGGAAGCCCTCGGTGAATTTTTCAAACAGCTCCAGGCTGAAGGAGACCTTCTCCAGATTCACCTCATCCTCTTCCGCCGTACTGGCGCCGGAGCGCACCGCATCGCCGAAATCATAAGCGGAGGCCCCCGGCATAACCGTGTCCAGGTCAATGACACAGATGGCCCGATCGGTTTCCGTGTCGAAAAGCACATTGTTGATTTTGGTGTCGTTATGGGTTACCCGGTAGGGGATGACCCCCGCCTCCAGCATACGTATCAGCTCTCCGGTCTGCTCCTCGTTGGCCAGCAGGTAAGCCGCTTCCCGGGCAACCCCGGCCGCCCGGCCCGCCCGATCCTCTGCCAGCGCCCGGCGGAAATCCCGCATACGGTGAGGCGTATCGTGGAAATGCGGGATGGTTTCCGCCAGCGTCCGGGCGGGAAAATCCGCTAAAAGGCCCTGAAATTCCCCAAAGGCGATGCCGGCTTGCCGGAAGTAATACGGATTTTCGATGAGATTGTAGGTCCTGGCGTGATCCACATATCGATACGCGCGCCAAAAGCCTTTTTCCTTGTCCTCCACATACGGCTTTCCCTCCGGTGTGGTCAGGAAAGAAAGCACACGGCGCTCATGAGAGCCGTCCCGGGAGAAAAGGCGCCGCTTCATATGCTCGGTCACCGCTAGGATGTTATCCATCACCTCGCGGGGATGCTGAAAAACAAAGGTGTTGAGCTTTTGAAAAATATAGCGATCCACCTTGCCGCTCCGTTCGTCTCTCACGGCGATCTCAAAGGTGCGGTTGATGTTGCCGGTGCAGATCTCCTCCGTCCGCTCTACCTGTCCCGTCAAGCCAAAAGCAGCGGCGATAGACGCCAGATCCATGTTCTTCACCCTATTTCTTGTATTGGAGCCGCCGCAGCGGTTCCCCTGGTTCAATGTGTCCCAGTATAACAAATTCGCCTGGAAAAAGCAACGCTTCCCTTGTCCGAAATTCCTTGCACTTCCCTCATCAGATGGTATAATGGTAAAAGCATCTATCCCACCGCGATTGGTTCCCCTTCTCAGGGAAAGGGCCATCCAACGCGGCTTGCGACTGCCTCGGATCGTGATTTGAGGCATACGGATGCCACAGGAGAAAGGCGGGCTCTCAGGGGACCCGGACAGGTTGAGAAGATGACGCAAACGCTATTGCAGAAAAATCAAATCATTCCGCTGGACATCACCGCCGCCTCATCCGACGGCAGCGGAATCGGCCGGTATAAGGCAGAGGAGCGGGAAGATGGGAAGGGGCTGGCGGTTTTCGTCCCCTTCACCGCGGTGGGGGATCGCATTCTCTGCCGTATTGTCAAGGCGGAAAAAAACATGGCCTATGGTCGGGTGGAAGAGCTGCTGACGCCTTCTTCTCACCGTCTGTCGGCGGAAAAGCTGGAAGGGGATTGCGCCGCCTTCGGACGGTGCGGCGGCTGTGTCTGGAGACATATAGCCTACCCGGAGGAGCTGGCCTACAAATGGCGGCAGGTAGCGGATGCCCTTGAGCGCATCGGCGGGCTGGATATAGAGCCTGGCCCCATTGTCGCCTGCGACAGCCCGGACCGCTATCGGAACAAGGCGCAATACCCGGTGGTCCAGGGAGAGCATCGGCTGCTGGTGGGCTTTTATGCCCCGCGAAGCCATCGGGTGATCGAGGAACGAAACTGCCGTCTACAGCCGGAATGCTTCAAAACGGTGCTGGACTGTGTGGTACGCTGGGCTAAAAAAGCGGGCGTTTCCGCCTATGATGAGGAAAGCGGAAGGGGGCTGCTGCGACATATTTATATCCGGCGGGCGGAAGCCACGGGTGAGGTGATGGTCTGCCTCGTCTGTACATCCGGAAAGCTGCCGGAGCCCCAACGGCTGGTAGAGCTGCTCCGCGGGGGAGTGCCGGGACTCGCCTCGGTGGTGGTCAATCTGCAAAAGGAGGCCACCAATGTGATTCTGGGGGAGGAGGGGTACACCCTGTGGGGGAAGGATTTTATCACCGACAGGCTCTGCGGTCTGACTTTCCGGCTTTCTCCCCGCTCCTTCTATCAGGTCAACCGCAGCCAGGCCGAACGGCTCTATGCTCTGGCCGCCGAGGCGGCGGGGCTTACCGGCCGGGAAACGGTGCTGGATCTTTACTGCGGCACGGGAACCATCGGACTGTCCATGGCGTCCAAGGCGGGGCGGATCATTGGGGTGGAGCTTATTGCCGCTGCGGTGGAGGATGCCCGGCGGAATGCGGAGGACAATGGCATCGACAACGCCCGCTTTATCTGCGGCGATGCCGCTGAGGCGGCGGTTCAATTGGACAGAGAGGGAATCCGGCCGGACGTGGCGGTGATCGATCCCCCGCGAAAGGGCTGCTCCGCCGCACTGATCGACACTCTCGTCCGGATGAATCCCTCCAGGCTGGTGTATGTATCCTGCGACCCCGCCACCCTGGCCAGGGATTTGAAGGCGCTGACAGGAAAGGGATATGCGGTGGAGCGGGTCACGCCGGTGGACATGTTCCCGCGCACTCCGCATGTGGAGTGCGTGGCCCTGCTTACAAAACCAAACACGAACAGATGACCGGGCGGCTTCACGAGAAGCCTATGTATCGGAGGGAGTTTCATGCGCACGGAAAAAGAAATGTTCGATTTGATTCTGGGCACGGCCCGAAAGGATCCGCGGGTGCGCGCTGTGTACATGAACGGTTCGCGTACGAATCCCAACGCGCCGCGGGACGTTTTCCAGGATTACGATATCGTCTATGTCGTGCGGGAGTTGGAGACCTTTAAAGCGGATCATAGCTGGATTGATGTTTTTGGAGAGAGATTCATGCTTCAGATGCCCGAGGCAATGCGTGATCCCAGCGGGGATGGACACTTCAACTGGATGATGCTCTTTACCGACGGCAACCGCCTTGATTTGACGCTGATCCCGATAGAAAAACCCGAGCTGATCGGCAGCGACAGCCTGAGTATAGCCCTGCTGGACAAGGACGGCATCCTACCCCCTTTTCCTCCCGCCAGCGATCGGGATTACCT
>CAKTTT010000170.1 GCA_934615635.1 uncultured Eubacteriales bacterium
GGCCGAGCTGAAGGAGGTGCTGTCCGGCATGGGCATGACGGATGCGTTTGATCCCGACAAAGCGGATTTTTCGGGATTGACGGAAAGGGAGCCGGTTTTTATCGGCCAAGTGATCCACCAGACGGCGCTGGAGGTAGGGGAAAAGGGCACCAGGGCGGCCGCGGCCACAGCCGTGGAAATCCTGTGCGGCAGTGCTATGAATGTCCTTTCTGTCGGGGCGGATCGGCCCTTCTTTTGCGCTGTGGTGGATAAACCCACCGGCGCACTGCTTTTCGCCGCCGCCGTGACGGATCCCAAACCGCTGGCATGAGAAAAAACAGGCGGGTGCTGTCAAAGACGGCGCCCGCCTGTTCGCGAAGGCGGCGATTGCTTCATATCGCTTTTGTGAGACGATGGATCCACCACAACGGGAGAGTGGGCGGCGAGGCGTTTCCGCTTCGTGCGCCCCCGTTTTCTTTTCTCATCGATAAGATACCTTGGCCGGGTATGTCCGGCTGAAAGACGGAAAAACATCGCCCCCCGCGGCACCAGCCGCGGGGGGCGATGCTATGAAAGCGGACACCGCCGGAAAAACCGGCCTAGCCGTCAAAAAAGAGGGATCAGCAGCCGCAGGCTCGGCCGTTGCAGCCGCAGCCGCCGTTGTCCTCAGCCAGCAGCAGCAAAATGATGATAAACAGGATCCAGGTGCAGTCACAGCCGCCGAAGATATTGCTCAAACACATATCCGGTTCCCTCCTTTCCCTTTTACACCCCATTCTATGTTTCCAGACAGTGGGTGGTGACAATCCCCCGTGTATAAACCGGACGGCGGCATCATAAGCTAACAGGAGAGAAAAAAGGAGGCGGAATGAGGATGCTGCACCAAGAAAAGGATCCGTCGGTGCTTTTGACGGAGAAACAGAAAACTTATCAGGCGGAAATCGCCGCGCCGTTGGAGCCGCCGGAGCTGTCGGAACACACCTGCGCCCATCCCAGACGTTTCGGCAGAAGTGCGCCGCCGGATAAACACGGCGGAGAAAACGGGTGATATCCGCCGTAAACCGGTGATTTCAGCAGCTATATATGGATTATGCTCCTTGAAAGATTTAGTTTGACTTTATCTGACTTTGACTTTCTCTGATCTTTAGAGTACACTGGGCGTAAAGGTCAGAGAAAGTCAGTGATATCGGCAAAACTGGAAGGAGGCGAAGAAGATGCGTTTAAGCGATGAGATTACGGCCTATATTCTTGATATGCTGGAGCAGGCGCAGAACGGCAGCGCCGTACTGCAGCGAAACGAGCTGGCGGAGGAAATAGGCTGCGTGCCCAGCCAGATCAATTATGTGCTCACCTCCCGCTTCACGCCGGAGCACGGCTATATTGTGGAAAGCAAACGGGGCGGGGGAGGCTACATACGCATCCGCCGCATCCAGTATAAGCCCCAGATGTCGCCGCTCATGCATGTGGTGAACACCATCGGGGATACGCTGGTGCCCGCTACCGCCCAGGCGATCCTGGATAACCTGCGGTATCAGAACCTGATTACCCCGGAGGCGGCCAGGCTGATGGGCAGCGCCCTATCCGACCAGGCCTATCGGGATATTCCCGTGGAGCAGCGGGATCGTCTGCGGGCCGCGCTGATGAAACAGATGCTGACCTCGGTGAACCTATAACCGAACAAGGAGGCTTTTCCATGCTTTGTCAAAATTGCGGAAAAAACCAGGCCACTACCCATGTGAAAAAGACCATCAACGGTGAAACCTCCGAGCTGCATCTCTGCGCCGCCTGCGCCGCCAAGCAGGGGCTGGGCGGTATGTGGAACGGCTTCGGATTTGATTTGGGGGACTTTTGGGGCAGCCTGTTCGCGGAGCCGGCCGCCAGGGAGCTGGCGGACAGCGTGCGCTGCGAGGGCTGCGGCAAAACCTTCCAGGAGATCGCCCACACGGGTAAGGCGGGCTGTCCGGCCTGCTACACCACCTTTTACGACCGCCTGCTGCCCTCTATTCAGCGAATCCACGGGAAGGCGCAGCATGTGGGGAAGATATCTCCCCAGGCGGGGGAAACCGTGAAGCGGGAAAGAGAGCTGGCCGACCTGAAAAAGCAGTTGGCGGACGCCATAGCCAGCCAGCAGTATGAGGAATGTGCGAAGCTCCGGGACCGTATTCAGGAATTGGAGGGCGACGGACATGAGCAGAAATAAATGGTATCAGCAGAGCGGCGCGGAGGGAGACGTGGTCATCAGCACCCGGGTCCGTCTGGCCCGTAATCTTCATAAGGTTCCCTTTCCCGCCAGCATGACCGCCGAGCAGAGCAAGCAGGTGGCCGATCGGGCTGCCGGCGCCGCCGTCAAGCTGGAGGAGAGCATCGGCAAGCTGCATTTTCTGCAGATGGAGGGGATGCCTCAGCGGGAGGCCCTGTCCATGGCGGAACGCCACCTGATCAGCCCGGAATTCAGCCGCTGTGAGGAGGGCAGCGCCCTGCTGCTCAACGAGGATGAGAGCGTCAGCATCATGGTGAATGAGGAGGATCATTTCCGTATTCAGGTGATGTGTCCCGGCTTGGATTTGGACGCCGCTTATCAGAAGGCGGATGCGCTGGATACCGCTCTGGACGGAGAACTCCAGTTTGCCTTCGATGATCGGCTGGGTTATCTGACCCAATGCCCCACCAATCTGGGGACGGGGATGCGGGCCTCCATCATGCTCCATCTGCCCGCGCTGGAGGAACGGGGGATGCTCCAGCAATTGGCCGGAACGGTGGCCAAGCTGGGACTCACCATCCGGGGCCTTTATGGCGAGGGGAGCAAACCGGAGGGGGCTATTTACCAGCTCTCCAACCAGGTCACGCTGGGCATATCCGAGCAGGCCGCCATTGAAAATCTCAAGGGCATAGCCTTCCAGATCATTCGAGAGGAACGGGCCGCCCGGGAACAGCTTTGCCGCAATCCCCGATTTGAGGACCGCGTCTGGCGGTCGCTGGGCCTGCTGCGCACCGCCCGGCTGCTGGGTCACGATGAATTTATGGCGCTGATCTCCAACCTGCGGGTGGGAGTGGCGCTGGAAATCATCGACGGCGTGGGGCTGGACGTGATCAGCGGCTTGATCAACGATGCGCAGCCCGCCACGATCATGGCGGCGGCGGGGCAGGATCTGGAGCCGGGACAACGGGATGCCCTGCGCGCGAAAATGGTGCGGGAGCGGCTGGCGGCATAAAGAAACCGGTGTTACTATTTTTTAAATGAGAGTAAGAAGATCAGCGAGGAGTGAGGAAGTATGATGTATCGCTTCAAGGGTTTTACGGAAAAGGCTAACACGGCCCTGAATCTGGCGATCGAGTCGGCGCAGCAGTTGGGCCACACCTATATCGGAACGGAGCATATCGTCCTTGGACTGCTCAAGGAGGGCACGGGAGTCGCCGCCTCTGTTCTGGGAGCGCGGGGCATCACCGCCGCCGAATATCAGGAGAAGCTGGTGGAAGCGGAGTCCAGCGGCGAATACAGCCGGCTCACACCGGAGGATTTCACTCCCCGGGCTAAAAAGGCCATGGAAATGTCTGTGGCGGAAGCGGCCATGATGCAGATGGGCTATGTGGGAACCGAGCATATTCTCATCGCTGTGCTGCGGGACGAGAGCAGCGTGGCGGTGCGGTTGATCGCCGCCCTGGGCGGCCGGCCGGACGAGTTGTTCGCGGACATCGCCAAAGCCATCGGTATGACCCCGGCGCAGACCGCCAACGAGGGAATCCGCGGCGGCAAGGCTGTCGGCGCCAAGGGCGGGGGCAAAACGCCCACTCTGGATCAGTTTGGACGGGATTTGACCAAAATGGCGGCGGAAGGTAAGCTGGATCCGGTGATCGGCCGCTCCGGCGAGATCGAGCGGGTGATTCAGATTCTGTCCCGCCGCACCAAAAACAATCCCTGCCTCATCGGTGAACCGGGCGTGGGCAAAACCGCCATCGCCGAGGGACTGGCGCAGAAGATCGCCGCCGACGAGGTGCCGGAATTGCTGCGCGGCAAACGGGTGGTGACGCTGGATCTTACCGGCATGGTGGCGGGAACCAAATACCGGGGCGATTTCGAGGAACGGATCAAAAATGCCATCGACGAGGTGATCAAGGCGGGCGATGTGATCCTGTTCATTGATGAAATCCACACCCTTATCGGCGCGGGCGCAGCGGAGGGGGCGGTGGACGCCGCCAACATCCTCAAGCCCTCACTGGCCAGGGGGGAACTGCAGATCATCGGCGCCACCACCATCGACGAATACCGCAAGCACATCGAAAAGGACGCGGCTTTGGAGCGGCGCTTTCAGCCGGTTATGGTGGGGGAACCCACGGCGGAGGAAGCGGTGCTGATTCTCCGGGGACTGCGGGATAAATACGAAGCCCATCACAAGGTGAAGATCACCGACGAAGCCATTCAGGCGGCGGTGACGCTTTCCACCCGCTATATCGCCGACCGTTACCTGCCGGACAAGGCCATCGACTTGATCGATGAAGCGGCCTCCAGAGTAAGGCTGAAAGCCTTTACGGCGCCGCCGGATCTGAAAAATCTGGAGGAAGAGGTCAAGCGGCTGGCTGAGGAAAAGAAATCCGCGGTGAACGAACAGGACTTCGAGCGGGCGGCCCGGCTGCGGGACGAGGAGAAGGAAGCGGCGGAACGCTTGGAGAAGGAAAAGGACCGCTGGCAGGAAAAGAACGCCGGAATCACTGGCGAGGTCGGCGAGCGGGAAATTGCGGAAATCGTCTCTAGCTGGACCGGCGTGCCGGTGGTACAGCTCACCGAGGAGGAAGGACAGCGGCTGCTGCGGATGGAGGAAACCCTGCATCAGCGGATTGTGGGGCAGGACGAGGCGGTGTCCGCCGTCTCCCGGGCTATTCGTCGCGGCAGGGTGGGATTACAGGATCCCAAGCGTCCCATCGGTTCCTTTATCTTCCTGGGACCGACGGGCGTGGGCAAGACGGAGCTGTGCAAGGCGCTGGCCGAGGCCATGTTTGGAGACGAAAACGCCATGATCCGGCTGGATATGTCGGAATACATGGAGAAGCACACGGTGTCCCGGCTGGTGGGCTCGCCTCCCGGC
>CAKTTT010000171.1 GCA_934615635.1 uncultured Eubacteriales bacterium
CAAAGGTGGTGTCCGGATACTCATAAAACGCCCACATGGTCTTGGCCGCGTCGATGGGAGAACCGCCGCCCATTGCGATGATCCAGTCGGGCTGGAATTCCTGCATTACAGCGGCGCCGCGCATGACCGTTTCCACTGAGGGATCCGGCTCCACGCCCTCGATCAGGCGCACCTCCATGCCGGCTTCCTTCAGATACGCCACCGCCCGGTCCAGAAAACCGAACTTCTTCATGGAGCCGCCGCCGACGACGACGACCGCGCGTTTGCCCTTCAGATTTTTCAGCTCCTCCAGGGAGCCCTTGCCATGATAAAGATCTCTCGGAAGCGTAAAACGTGCCATTTGAGATGACCTCCTGTTATAGTAATATTGTGGGGAAGGAAGCCGCCGGGGAGCGGCACCCTCATTGCTTGTTAATACTTTAACACACTTTTGTCGAAAAAGGAAATATCCAAAAGGCATACCGTCATGAAGAAAAGGCATGACCCTTCCGATTCAAAATATTCATAGAATCTTTATGTTTTTTGCCCCCTGTTTCTGGTATACTGGGAGAAAAAGGGACAAGCGGCGGCCGGAAGGACGCCGCAGCGGTCAAGGGGGAACAGCCTTATGCCAGCGATGATCACCCACTATCTGTTTGCCCAGCGCGTCTTCGCCAAATGCCGGCAGGCGGGGATTCCCGTCGTCCATCCGGATGCGGCGCTGATCGGCGCTCAAGGGCCGGATATCTTCTTCTTCCATCGGGTCATGCCCTGGCAGCGGGGGGTCAGCTACGCCCGGCAGGGCAGCCTGCTGCATAAGCGCAGCCCTGCCCGGTTGTTCGAAGCCTTCCGGGAGGTGCTCAACCGCGAAAGCGGGCAGCGGGATCAGATGCTGGGATATGTGGAGGGCTTTTTCTGCCATTATGCCTTGGATCGCAGCGTTCACCCCTTCGTTTACTATTGGCAGGAGAAGCTGCGTCAGGCGGAGCCGGATTACGGCAAAAAGGGAAACGCCTATCATTTCCGGATTGAAAGCGCCCTGGATACCATCGCCCTGCGCCGGGAAACCGGGCGGCTGATCCGGGATTTTCGGCTGAAAACCGTATTGCCGGAGGATGCAGACGGACTGTATGCGGCGGTGGGACGGCTCTACCGGCCGATTTTCGATCATCTGCTTGGCCTGCCGGGCGCGGAGCCGGCCCACATCGCCCTGGCTCCCGCGGATATGCGGCGGGCGGCGGCACTGATGACCGATCGTTCCCTTATGCGGCAGCGGCTGCTGCGGCCGGTAGAACTCATCGGCGGTCAGGGGCATATCGCCACCTCCCTGCTCCGGCCGGAAAAAACCGATGATTGGGATTACGCCAACCAATCCCATCGGCTCTGGGCCAACCCTTATGATGAAAAGATGACCAGCAACGACAGTTTTTTTGATTTGTATGAGCTGGCGGCGGACGAGGCCGTGGGTATGATCGGCGAATTTCTGGACGCGCTGCCGGAGGGGAAATCCATGCTGGCGATCACGCAGGACCGGGGTTTCTCCAGCGATCTTCCCGGGGTTTATGGCGAGAAATAAAGAGTATTTATATTATAGGGGTAATAAGAATAAATAGAGAGGACGATATCATGGAGAGGATCGCCAGCTTTACGGTGGATCACAACAAGCTGCTGCCGGGGATGTATCTGTCCCGGAAGGACGAGGATGTGGCCACCTATGATCTGCGGTTTGTCAAGCCCAATACCCCTCCATTTCTGGAGGTTCCCGCCATCCATACCATCGAGCATCTTTTCGCTACCTATGCGCGCAATTCCCCGCTGAAGGACGGGGTGATCTATTTCGGCCCCATGGGCTGTCGCACCGGCTTCTATTTTCTGGTGCGGGAACCGCTGATTCCCCCGGAAGAGGCCATCCGGCTGGCCCGGGAGGCGCTGGCTTTCATCGCGGATTATGAGGGGGCGATTCCCGGAACCACAGCGGTGGAATGCGGCAACTATCGGGAGCATGATCTGGCCCTGGCCAAAGCCTATGCCCGCAGGATGACCGGGGTGTTGTCCGCGTGGGACGTGGCAGATCTGGCATATTTGACCTGATTTTTTATCCTATTGCACTAAAACCGCTCTTTAAGGTGAAAGGTTTTATACCGAAAAGTCATGAACTTTTTCTGTAAGGGTTGCAATTTTGTAACTTTTGGGTATAATAGTACTCAGGTTGTTACAAAGTTGTAACTTTTCTTTTTGTCCTCCGGCAGTTTTCCTGGAAAACGGCCTGGGGCATCAGCAAACAGGAAAGCAGGCTTTGGATTTATGCAGAAGGATCACCAGAAACAGACGCTTCGGCTTGTCCGAGGCGTCGCGGATCGGATGCGGACCCTGGCCGGACAGGCCCTTTCCGCCGGCTACCGTTTCTGCTATGGGACGGGCGTGCAGACCATCCGGTTCATGAAATATACCGGCCGTCGGCTGAAAAAGCTGCTGGCCCCTGTAGGACGAATACTTTATAAGGCCGCCGACTTCCTGCTGCTGCGCCATCTGCGGGCACTGGGCCGGGAGATCCGGCGGATTGGCCAGGGCTTCGGCCTGGCTGGACGCAGACTCAAGGCCGCCTGGAAGCGGCATCCCGCCCTAGTAATTCCCCAGGCGCTGATGCTGCCCTGGCTGGCGGTCCGCCGGCACAGCAAGGCGGCGGTTTCCATCCTTAATCTGGCGGCGCCGGTGGCTGCGGCTTTCGTGTTAGTAGGCACCATTCAGTACTGGAGCGGTCTGACCTTCGCCCTGGCGCTGGAATACGACGGCGAGCGGCTGGGTTACATCGCCACCGAAAGCGTTTTCGACAAGGCGGTCAACCTGGCGGCGGAACGGGTGATCAACACCGATAATTCCTTTGAGGTCCAGCGGCTTCCCAAAATGACCATCGCCATGGCTCAGAAGGAGGATATCCTGGATGAGCGGGCGGTGTGCGACAAGATCCTGAAAAACACGGAGAATATCGCCCAGGTGTCCGGGCTCTACGTGGACGGTGTGTTCGAAGGCTCCGTCGCTTCCCGCACCGAGCTGGAAGCCATTCTGAACGAGATCAAGAGCCGCCATCTCACCGGAGAAGGTGAGGAACGGGCGGAATTTATTCAGGACGTGGAAATTGTGGACGGCTTGTATCCGGTTTCCTCCCTCCTTTCCATCGAAGAGATGAGCGGGAAGCTCAATACCGAAACCGTCACCGCCGCTTACTACACGGTGGTAAAGGGCGACACCCTGGGGCGGATCGCCGGCAAGAACAATATGACCTTGAGCGAGCTCAAGGAGATGAACCCGGAGGCGGAGGAGCTGATCCACATCGGCGACCAGTTCCTGGTGCAGCGTCCCCAGTCTTATCTGCAGGTTCAGGTGGTCAAGACCATCCGGTACAGCGAGGATATCGCCTTCGATATCGAGAAACAGGCGGACGATTCCAAATATACCACCTATGAAAAGGTTCTCACCAAGGGTAAGAAGGGTAGCCAGGACGTGGTGGCCGAGGTGGTCTACGTCAACGGCGCGGAGGAAAGCCGCACCATCCTTTCCACCACCGTCACCCAGGAGCCGGTGACCCAGGTCATGGTGGTGGGAACCAAAAAGCAGCTCGCTTCCAGCGGCAACGAGGTGGTGCAGGGCGACGGCGTTTATACCGGCAACTTTGCCTGGCCGCTGCCGGTGTGCACCAATGTTCATCAGAAATACCACAGCGGCCACAGGGCCTGGGATATTTCCAGCGGTCCGGTTCCCGTCCTCAACCAGAAGGTGGTGTCCGTGGACGGCGGCAGGGTGGTGGAGGCTTCCCGCGGCTACAACGGCGGCTACGGCAACGTGGTGGTCATTGAGCATACCAGCGGCCTGAGACCGGTGTACGCGCATCTGAACTCCATCGACGTGGTGGTGGGCCAGAAGGTCTCCCGCGGCCAAACCATCGGCCGGGCGGGCAACACCGGAAGGAGTTTCGGTCCCCATCTCCATTTCGAGGTGAGAAAGAACGGCGTGAAGGTGAATCCCATCGATTACCTGACCCCGGGGTCCTATCGATAAACTATAAACGCGGAGGATGATCATCCTCCGCGTTTTTCTTTTGCTTCATAGCCGCCGGCCCTGCCGGCGCGGCAAAAATGAGCGGCAGGCAAAGGGGGCGCTGACAAGCAGGCTAATACGTCAGCATAAGCCCCGAAGGTCGCGAGGAAGGATGGGCGCCCGTTTATGGGCGGCGGAATAGTTGAGGCGAAAAGCGCCTATTCCGTGCATCTCGTGCCTCCTTCGATGCCCGCCGGTAAAATGCCCTTTCAGGGCTTAATCAAGCCGCCGGTCCTGCCTGGGAGAATAAAAGGGCGGAGGAGGAAACCGGCCGCTATAGACATTCGCCGTCTCCACCCGTTGTGGGATGACGGGGCCCGATCTTGCAAAAAGTTCCAGCGCCCCTCTGGAAGCCGGCTCTATGAGGTCCTATCGTGCCATCGGCTGAACCGACGGCCATGATAAGGCGAAACCTTTCGAGTGTATACCGGCTCCTCCGTCTGGATAGGCTATAGACGGGGCAAAAAACGGAAGAAAGGCGTGAAAATCTATGGAACAACAGCGGATCGAATTCGATGCGATTATCCGCCCCGTGGAGGACATCGACGGGGCCTATGTGGAGATGCCCTTCGATGCCCGGGCTGTTTTTGGCAAAGGACGGGTTCCCGTGCGCGCCACCTTTGACGGAACGCCTTATGAGGGGAGCATCGTCCGTATGGGCACGCCCGGGTATGTCCTGGGGCTGCGCAAGGATATCCGCCGGGCCATCGGCAAAGGCCCCGGCGATGTGGTCCATGTCACCATCGAGCCCCGATAAAGGAGCGCCGGGATAGCGGACGGAGAAAAGCTCTTCCCTGTATCGCGGCGCTGTTGCCCTCTCCCTCCCTTTGCCGCGCCTCCAAATCGATAAAAAGGACCGCCGTGTTGCCACGGCGATCCTCTCAGCTTGGAGAACAGGACGGCTTACGCCGTCCTGTTCTCCAAGCTGATGCAACAG
>CAKTTT010000172.1 GCA_934615635.1 uncultured Eubacteriales bacterium
GTCCTCAATGGCCTCGCTCTGCTTGAAGTAGGTGATGGAGTTGGCCTTGCGGGTGGTCTCCTTGGGGGTGAAGCCACACTCCAGCAGGAGGGCCCGCAGCTCCCGGCTGACACTCAGATGGGGGGTGGACAGCTCCAGGTGGTAGCGCTTGGCCGGGTCGGTCACCGAGCCGCCCGCCAGAAAGGCCCCCCGAAAAAAGGCCAGGCGGCAGTGCTCCTCCTCCAGCACGGCAAAGTTAATGTGATGGGCCAGGGTGCCCGCCGGCTCATGGCCGAACGCCGACCAGAGGGCGGACAGCTTGTCCGGCTCTGTGATGGAGAAAATCCGCTTGGCCGCCCCCTCCTCCGGCGTGCGGTCAAAGGAGAGCTGAAAGGCCCTGTGGAACAGGGCGGGCAGCCGGGCGGCCGCTTCCTCCCGGGCGGCGAAGCCCAGAACAAACGTGACCCTTTCCTTCCGGCGGGGCGGCAGCTTCCGCCGGACGATCACCGCGGCGCAGGGATCCGGCACCGGCGCCAGGGTCCCGCCGCCCCATACGCCGCCCAGGAAGCCGCCCCGGTCGCAGTCGCAGCCGTCCGCCCCGCCCAGGGCGGTGAGAACCATACTGCCTCCAACCGCCGCGAAGGGATTATGCAGATAGAGCGCGCCCTCCTGCCATCGGGCCTTGGTGAAGCGGGCCGCGCCGCGGTTCACCCCCAGCACCGGCTCGGTGTAATAGGCCAGTTGCATATCCAGCGTCTCCTCTCCTCTGTTTTCCAGCTCCGCCTCCACCCTTTTCCACATACCTTTTTCCGGCACCCGGACGGTGACCGTCGCGGCCACTTCCCCCGCGCATCCCTCATAGCGGGCGAAACCGTCGCCATAAACCGCCCGGCTGCCCCAAATCAGATCGGTGACCCGGCCCGCCGCCCGCAGCAGCAGCATCTCCCCCCGGTTGTCGGAGGCAACGTCGTTGAGCCAGGGAGTCAGCTTGTTTTCCCGGGAATTCACCGCCCAGGTGAAGCCCAGCGCCTGATCGGACACCATCGTCCCGAAAACGGGATTCGCCAGGATATGGCACCAAGGCAGGCGGGGACGCTCGGTGACGGTGAAGCCGTTGCGGTCGAACAGGCCGCCTCGCACCGCCAGCCGACCGCCCTCGGCCTCGGGAGCGATCTCCGGCGGCGCGCAGGGATGGATCCGTATGGGCTGATAATCCGTCACCGGCACCCCCGCCCGCTTGAGATCCCGGGCCCCGTTGTGGGCGCAGACGGCGGTGAGCAGCCGCAGCGCCTCCTCCCCGTGAATCGCCAGATTCACCGGATGAATGCCCCCCCGCTTGTTCAGCATATTGTCGCAGCGGGCATCCCGGGCCACCGCCCGCAGCGCATCCAGCACCGGCGCTTGATAGGATCCGTCCTCCCGGTAAACCACCGCCAGCTCGGTGAGCACCCCTCCCATCCGAAGGGAGCGGTGCAGCCGCATATAGGGCTCCGCCCGGGACGCATCGGCGGCGTTGTGCACCTCAATGAGCAGGATAGGATCATCCCCCGATATGCCCAGCGCCCACAGCGCCTCCCGTCCCCGCTGATTCTCCCGGGCGGCGGCCGCCCATTCCCGGGACATCCGGGGCGGGTAAAAGAGATCAGGCAGGATCTGCGCCGCCAGTTGGGCCTCCACCCCGCCGAAGGGGGAGGGGGCGGCCTTGCCGGGGGTCATGGGCCCCTCCCGTCTGGCCTCGATGATCCGAGAAGCGGCCTCCGTCTCGGTGGGAGCGGCTGCCGGCACAAAGGTGAGCGCGCGCGGAGAGCGGACCGGCAGCTCCAGCGTCTGCCGGATGGCCGCCACGGCGTCGGGCGTGCCGTCCCCCTCGTCGGAAAAGGGCTTTTCCATCCCCTGAGGCAGGGATTCCAACCCCAGCGGACGGGTGAGCAGCGCCTCCCGTCCCGCTTCATACCGGAAATCCTCCCCTTCCAGGAAGCCGGCGGCCAGGCACATGGGCGCCTCGCCTTCCCGCTGCCGCCGGGTGATGAACAGCAGCTTGGTGGCCGGATCCCGGCGGACGGAAAGAAAGAGGCGGGAAAAGGCGGGATGCGCCTGCGCATCCTCCTTACGGGCCAGACAGGGCTCGAAATAGAACAGCACCTCCGCCGCGAGCTTGTGGGCAGATTTGTTTTTTAGCACCAACTGCCGCTCCTCGCAGGGCAGGCGGGGATGAACCAGCAGCCGCAGCCCCGCTTCCACCTGTCCTTTTTCCGCGAAAAAGGCAGCGTAGCCGTTGCCGAATTCCACCCGCCGCCGACAATCGTCCTCGTGGTAATCCGGCGCCCGGGTGACGGAAAAAGCCCCCTCTCCCGCATCCACCAGGGTAAAGATGCCCTGGGGCCGCCGGAGGAGATCCTCGCTGCGCATATGCACATCCAGCCCCCGGCAGCAGGAAACGCCCGCTCCCGTGTCGGTCACCGCCAGCATCCATTCCCCGCCGGAAAGCAATTGAAGCCGGGGCGTGCGGGGATTGATGGTCTGATACTCCTCCGTCTCCGGCCGGCTGCGCCCGGGAAGCTGCGGCACCGTTTTGTCCGGCACCGCCTCGAACACCGCCCCGCCCACCGGCGCCTTCTCGTTAAGCAGCTCCACCGCCCGGGCCATGTCCGGATCCCGCAGGAAGCGGCGGACGAAGCGGTCGTCAAAAGCGGCGTTGGCGCAGGCCACCATGCTCATGCCCACATGATGGGCCATATAGCTGCGCACAATGGAATAGCCGCCCCGGGCCGCCCGCCCCCGTGTGAAATCCGCCGCCTCATAAAAGCCGCAGCGGCCGGTCATCCCCAGCTTTTCCAGACGGGCCAGATTCCTCAGGGCGGCCTCCGGGTCGGTGGTCAGAGTCAAAAAGGTGGAATAGGGGGAAATCACCAGATCCGCCGCCAAGCCCCGTTTAAGCCCCAGCTTGGGCACGCCGTGTGCCTTATACTGATAATTCAGGTTGGCGTCAAAGGCGTAAAAGCCGCTTTCGCTGATTCCCCAGGGCACTCCCCGGGGCGGCCGGACCCGCTGGCAATGCAGGCAGAAACGCAGCGCCTCATAGCCCATGGTCCCCTCCCACGCGGGCAGCAGCAACCGGGGCATGAAGTACTCGAACATGGTACCCGTCCAGGAGACGGGCCCCACATAGTTCCCCGACCGGGCCAGGGTACGGCCCAGGGCGCCCCAATGCTTTTTGGGCACCGCCCGGGTGGCCACGGCGAAATAGCCGGTCATCCGGCTTTCGCTCATCAGCAGATCGTAGTAGGAGGGGCTGCACACGCCGGTGTCCGGATCCAAGCCGATGTGGAACAACCCGCGCCGCTCGTTGTAAAGCGGCGACAGCTCCATGGCGGCGTACAGACGGCGCACTCGTTCCGCCAGGGTGGCGGCGCGGATATCATCGCTTTCCAGCAGCCCCTGGCGCAGCGCCACCAGGCAGCAGGCCAGATTGCCGCTGTCGACCGTGGAGACGTAGCGGGGGGACAGGGGCCGCAGGCTGCGGGTATCGTACCAGTTGAGCAGATTCCCCTTCCATTTTTCCAGCGTCTCCACCGTGGAAAGGGTTCGGTCGATCCGCAGCAGCAGCCCCTCATGATCGATGAGGCCGAAATCCGCCGCCGCCAGCACGCAGAGCAGATACAGCCCGATGTTGGTGGGGGAGGTGCGGTGGGCCACCCGCCAAACCGGAGACTCCTGCAGATTGTCCGGCGGCAGATAATGCTCCTCCGCCGTACAAGTCTCTTCATAATACCGGAAGGCCGCCGCCGCGTAGCCCCCCACCCGTTCCCGCCCCGCCGGGGCCAGCACCCGCCGTTTCCGGTCGTAGTCTTTAGCGGAATAAACGGACAGGGGAATCAGGGCGGCGAAAAAGAGGCCGCAGAGCCGCGACAGCCCCCCGCCCCAGACGATCAGCACCCCCGCCGTCGCCAGAGAGGGCCAGAACCGCCGGAAGGCGGACAGCCAGCCGTTCTTTTTCCGCTCCGCATCCGCCGCCGTCACCCATTCCAGCAGATTCCGGCGGGAGCGGAGCCGCCAGAGCGCGCGGCCGGCCGCCGAGAGACCGGTCATGGCGGTGGCGGGCAGCATGACAAAGGTATAAAGGGCCTGGGATAAAGCCTCCAGCGCCCGGGGCATCACCCGGGAATAGTACCGCGCCGTCAGCGTCAGCCAGCCCCCGTGGATGAGGGAAAGCAGCGCCGCCAGCAGCGGCCCAGAGAGGGTGGAAAAAATGCCGAGCAGCGTCAGCGTCCGTCCGCCGGCAGGCACGAAGGGCGCCGCCAGCAGACAGGCGAGAGCCGCCGCCGGCGTCAGGGAGCGCCGCAGATTGTCCAGCAGCTTCCAGCGATCTAGCCGCCGGAGGGGCAGCCGGCCGGAAAAGGCGAAGGGCATATTCTGCCAATCTCCCCGGATCCACCGGTGCAGCCGGTCCAGCCAGGCGCCCATGGAGGGGGGGAAGCCGTCGGTCATCTCCACGTCGGACACATAGCCCGCCTGAAGCAGGCAGCCCTCCAGAATATCGTGGCTGAGCACCTGCTCCGCCGGAAACGCCCCGTCGGTCACCTCCAGCAGGCTCTCCACCTCCAGCAGGCCCTTGCCCGCGTAAACGGCGGAGGAAAAGCAGTCCATATACAGATCGCCCGCAGCGGCGTCGTAAGGGGTGATCCCTCCCAGCCCCGCCATGGTGTGGGAAAAGGGCGTCCGGGCGGCGGATTCCCGCTCCAGACCGATCCGGGGCGTCAGCACCCCATGGCCCGCCACCACCCGTTTCTTTCCTCCCACCTGCGCCACCACCGGCCGGTTGCAGGGATGCAGGGCGGTTCCCACCAGTCCGGCTGCGGTGTCCATCCGCATTCCCGTGTCGCTGTCGAGAGCCAGGATATATTTCGTCCGGCGCAGGGCGGCCAGATCCCCCTCCAGCGCCAGAAAACGGTTGTCCCCATCCCGGATGTACCGGGCCAGTTGCTCCAGCGCGCCCCGTTTGCGCTCCCGGCCGGTATAGGCC
>CAKTTT010000173.1 GCA_934615635.1 uncultured Eubacteriales bacterium
GTGCATGAGGGAGAAGAGCATGGTACAAGCGGCGGTGAGCCAAGTCCAACCATTGTCCACCAGCAGCGATTTCAGTTCAGAGAGGTTGCTCATATCCAATAGGCTGCCGTTGGCCATATAGGCCATGATGATAAGGGGAATGACGATCTCATTGGCCGGGAAGCCCAGAATAAAGGCCATCAAAATAACGCCGTCCAGGCCGAACATCTGGGCAAAGGGATCCAGGAAGCGGGAGCAATGGGCCAACAGGCTGGCATCCCCCACCATGACGTTGGCCATCAGCCAAATGATCATGCCGGCCGGCGCCGCCACCGCCACTGCCCGCCCCAGTACAAACAAGGTGCGGTCAAAGATGGAGCGAACGATGACTTTGCCGATCTGAGGACGCCGATAGGGGGGGAGCTCCAATGTGAAGGAGGAGGGTATGCCTTTCAGGATCGTTTGGGAAAGGATCCGGGAAAGCAGCAGCGTCATCATCACCGAGAAGACGATGATCCCCGTCAGGAACACCGCGGACAGCACCGAAGCGCCGAAGCCGCCTGCTGTGCCGATAAAGAACATGGTAATAATGGCGATCAGGGTGGGAAAGCGGCCGTTGCAGGGCACAAAATTATTGGTGATGGTGGCGATCAGCCGCTCCCGCGGGGAGTCGATGATCCGGCAGCCGACCACGCCGGCGGCATTGCAGCCGAAGCCCATGCAGGTGGTCAGCGCCTGCTTGCCGCAGGCGCAAGCCTTTTTAAAGTATTTATCCAGATTGAAGGCGATTCGGGGAAGATAACCGGAATCCTCCAGCAGCGTGAAAAGGGGAAAAAAGATGGCCATAGGCGGCAGCATCACCGAAACAACCCAGGCGAGAACCCGGTAGACCCCCTCTACCAGCAGGCCTGTCAGCCAGGGCGGCGCGTTCATCCAGACGAAAGCGTCCCGCAGCCGGTCCTCCACCCAGAACAGCCCGTCGGACAGTAATTGGGAGGGGACGTTGGCCCCGGTGATGGTCAGCCAAAAGACGCCCAAAAGGAGCAGCAGCATGATGGGGATGCCGGTGCGTTTGCTGGTGAGCCACCTGTCCAGCTTCCTGTCCCGGGCGTTATAGCCGGCGGATTCAAAGAAGACCGCCCCCATGCAGGCTTCCTCCGCCCGCAGCACGATGCCGGATACCAGCGCATCCTGGAGCTTTTCCGGCGGTATACCTCCTGCCGCTATATGCTCCCGGGCTTCCTTCAGCCGGGCTGTTACCTCCAGATCCTCCAGCAGATCGAACCCCAGGAAACGCCGCAGAGAAGCGCCCAAGGCCTCGTCGTAATCTAACAGACGCAGAGAAACCCACCGGCTGTTGAGCCTGCCTCCCAGTCTGCCCGCAAGGGTGGGCTCCAACATGGCGACGGCCTCTTCGATGGGCTGGGGGTAGCGGATACGGGCGGGAGAGGCGCCTTTATATGTAACCGCATTTTGGACCTCGTCCATCAGCCGGTCCAGTCCCTTCCGGCTGCGGGCGCTGGTTCCCACCACCGGTACACCTAGGTTTTTGGAAAGCTGTTCAAAATCGATGCGGATGTTCTTCTTTTTCGCTTCGTCCATCAGGTTGACGCAGACCACCACCCGGTCGGTAATCTCCAGGGTCTGCAGCACCAGATTCAGGTTGCGCTCCAGGCAGGTGGCGTCGCAGACCACTACGACGCCGTCCGGCTCCCCGAAGCAGATAAAGTCCCGCGCCACCTCCTCCTCGGCGGAATGTGCCATCAGAGAGTAGGTGCCGGGGATGTCTACCAGAACGTAGCCCATCCCCTTGTGCGCACACTGCCCCTGGGCGTTGGATACGGTTTTACCCGGCCAGTTGCCGGTATGTTGGTTCATGCCGGTCAGTTCGTTGAATACGGTGCTTTTTCCCACGTTGGGATTGCCCGCCAAGGCGATCACCTTATCCTCCGGC
This sequence comes from uncultured Eubacteriales bacterium, assembly GCA_934615635.1. GTDB lineage: Bacteria > Bacillota > Clostridia > Oscillospirales > Acutalibacteraceae > CAKTXU01. The sequence continues at coordinate 1,934 of CAKTTT010000173.1, forward strand.
GACGCCTTGTGAATGATCAGCCCCTCGTCCACGGCCTTTTTTCCAGTAGAAGCCGCTGTTAAACCCATCACCATCACCCTTTGTCTAAATAATTCTCCCTGAGAGCTGGTCAGCTCATGGGGCGGTCAACCAGAATTTTGGCGGAATCCTCCGAGCGGATGGCGATGACCGCGCCCCGGATGAGATAGGCTACCGGATCGCCCGCCGGGCTTTTCTGCAGACAGGCTACGTCAGTTCCTTCGATCAGGCCGATATCCAGCAGGCGGCGGCGCATGGAGCCGGTGGAAAGCAGCTCCCGGACCCGCACGGTCTGTCCCTCCGGAACACAGTTCAGAGGGCAGAGGGCGGCATTTGCAGAGGTGGTATTCATAAATCATATCTCCCAATAATAAGATAAGAATGTCATAGCAGGAGGAAAACAATGTTTCCTGCTACTAACTTATGCGTCTGCCCTCTGGAGGGTTACCGGAAGGGGAAGATTTTTTGGACAACGAAAGCCGGGAGTTCTACACGCTCAAAGGATATCGGCTGCAGAACGGCGGCGATATCACCGAAGCCATGGAGGATTATCTGGAAATGATTTGCCGCCACATCCAGGAAAACGGGTATATACGGATCCATTTTTTGGCTGAACAGCTTCATGTTCGACCCTCCTCCGCCTCCAAAATGGTGGGAAAGCTGCGGGAGATGGGGCTGGTGGAATTCGAAAAATACGGTCTGATTATCCCCACCGAAAGAGGGATGGCCGTAGGGCGGTATCTGCTGTGGAGGCACGATGTGCTGCATCGTTTTTTTCGCCTGCTGAATCATTCCGACTGCCAACTGGAGCAGGTGGAAAAGGTGGAGCATTTCATGAGCCGGGAGACGATGGAGAATCTGGAAAAACTGACCATACGTTTGGAAGGATGACCGCGATTACAAAACCAGGGACGGCGGGCCCTGGTTTTTCCGTATAACCACGGCTCGCAGTCAATGGGGTTTTTATCCTGCAGCCGAATGCTAACGCTAATGAAGGTACTGAAAAACGGACAAGTGGAAGAGGGGCGGATCCTATGAAGGAAAGCGCGGAAAACTCCTGTTTTTGTTGCTCCGCAGCAGGCCGCCTCCTAACCCATCCTCCGCTTATTTTGCCGGGTTTTACCGCGGAAGGGAAGCTTGCAGGGGGAAAAGGGATATGCTATAATAGAAAAAAGGCTCGGCGTTTCCTCTGAAAGAATCCTATGTGCGCCGCTATAGCGGCGCACATTTTTGAACCGACGCTCAAAACCGGTATTCTGTCGGCTGATGGTATCTTTAGGGACGATATGGGATTTCACCAGTTGTGTCTCCGCGTTTGCCTGGCTGCAAACGCAAGACTTGTATGATTTGTGGGATAGGAAAAACTAAACTGTATATAATCTTGAGGAAAGGAGGGGCGGAATTTCGTCGAAAAGTGTGAGGAATACGATTGACAAAAAAATAACAATATGCTATGCTGAATAGCGTCGAACAGCATAGGCTGTTCGAGGAAGGGGACGAAAAGATGGATTTGATGGTTTGTGTGGGCAGCTCTTGTCATCTGCAGAATTCCCGGGATTTAATCGCTCGTTTGAAGGAACTGATTACGCAGTATAACCTGGAGGATACCGTGGAACTCAAGGGTTCCTTTTGCATGGGGCATTGCGCCGAGGCAGGTGTATGTGTCAAATTCCAGGAGGAAATTTATAGCCTGACCATGGATACGGTGGATGATTTCTTTGCCGAAAAGGTCGCGGGAAAATAAAACGGAGAGATTTCCGCAGCGATGGGAAGGGAGAGTTCAGCGGGATGGCATACATCAGTGTAAAAAAGGCCAACTGTAAAAACTGTTACAAATGTCTGAAATTCTGCGACGTGAAATCCATCAGTTACATAGACGACCGGGTGGAGGTTATCGAGGACCAGTGCGTTTTATGCGGGCACTGCATCAACGTCTGTCCGCAAAAGGCCAAGACGGTGGTGAACGATCCGGCCAAAGTGCTTTCCTGGCTCAGCGATCCGGAGGTCCGCACGGTGGCGAGCCTGGCCCCCTCCTATGCCGGCGTGTACGGCGACCGTCGGGACCGTCTGGTGGCGGCGCTTTATAAAATGGGCTTTGACCGGGTGGAGGAGACAGCGGTGGGCGCCCGGGAGGTTACCGCCCAATATCGGCTGTTGATGAAGCAGGGGGATATGCCCTGCATCCTAACTACCTGTTGCCCCACCGTCAATATGCTCATTACCAAATATTATCCCGGGCTGATTTCCTCCATGGCGCCGGTGGTATCGCCGGCGCTGGCTCACGGCAGGATGATCAAGGCCCGGGACGGAGCGGATACCAAGGTGGTGTTCGTCGGCCCCTGTCTGTCCAAAATCAAGGAGATTGATGACCATCCCGAGTCGGCGGACGGCGTGCTTTCCTTCCGGATGCTGGATCGGCTGCTGGAGCAGCGGGGGATTTCCCTGGAGGATCCCGCGGAACCGGATAAGGCGATGCCGCCGGTGTTTTCCCGGGTCTATCCCATCCCGGAGGGGATCCTGCGGGACGTGCGGCATCAAGAGGCGGAGAACGGGGATAGCGGCTATCAAATGATGAGCGTTTGCGGGCTGCAAAACGTGATGAGCTTTTTGAAGGAGCTGTCGGCCGGAGATCTGCCCTTTTCAGAAAAGGGCGGGAAGCTCTTTGTGGAACTCAACTCCTGCGAAGGCGGCTGCGTCAATGGACCGCTGATCGCGGAGGAGAAGAGGGCCGCCTATCGCGGACGGCTGGAGGTGGATCGGTATGTCGCCGCCTCTGCGGAGAGGGGGGAGGCCGCATCGCAGGCGGAAGAAACGCCCCCCCTTTCGGCCGGCATGGAATGGCGTTTCACGCCCGACGCCCCTAGGAAGGATATTCCCGACGAGGCGACCATACGGCGGATTTTGACCGAAATCGGCAAACCCAACCCGGACAAGGAGCTGAACTGCGGTTCCTGCGGCTATTCCACCTGCCGGGACAAGGCCATCGCCGTTTATCAGGGCAAGGCGGAGCTGTATATGTGCCTGCCCTATATCAACGATTTGTCCC
>CAKTTT010000174.1 GCA_934615635.1 uncultured Eubacteriales bacterium
CTGGAGCTTGATGCCTGTGATATGCAGCAAACGATGAATGTTCAAAAAGGAGGTCAGCAGATTGCTGACGATCATCACAAAGAGGAAGCCCTCCATCCCCCGGATAGGCACCAGCAGAATGATGAGGATGATCCGCACCACCGAATCCGCCACGCTGTACTTCAGGGAGCTGACCTGCTGGTCGAGGCCCTTGAGGATGCCGTCCACCACGCTTTCCAGGTACATCACCGGCATCAGCGGCGCCAGCACCTGCAGCAGGAAGCCCACCTCCGCGCTGTTGTAAATCAGCAGCCCCAAGTCCCTGGCGAACAGGGTGAAAATGCCGCTGATGAGAATGGAAGCGGTCAGGGTGATGTGCAGCGTCCGATTGATGGTGCGCTCTACCCGCTCCTGCTGATGCAGGGCGCTGGCTTCGGATATCTCCGGAATCAGCAGGGTGGACATGGAGGTCAAAAAGGAGGAGGGAAAAAACAGCAGGGGCATAGCCATGCCCTTGAGCATACCGAATTCCGACAGGGCCTGTTCCTTGGAGGAATTGTAGCGGGTCAGACAGTTCGGCACGAGAATGTTTTCGATGGTGCGCAGGATGGAATTGAGATATCGGCCCGCCGTGATGGGCAGAGCGATGGCCAGAAGCTTGCGCACCACGCCCTTGGTCTGCTGCCGGTTCACCGTGGGGGTACGCAGCCGGCGCTTATCCAGCATATAGCTGCAGCCGAGATATAGGCAGGAGGCGGTTTCCGCCAGGGTATCGCCGATGAGAACCGCCATGCAGGCGTAGGCGATGCCCTTTTCCGCGAATCGGCCGATCAGCAGCATCACCACGGCGATGCGCACGATCTGCTCGAATATCTGAGAGCGGGAGGGGCTGGAGGCGTTGCGGCGGGCGATGAAATAGCCCCGCAGGCAGGAGGTGATCCCCATGAAGGGCAGGCTGGGGGTGAGAATCTTCAGGGCGGGAATCGCCCGGGCATCCTTGAGCCACACATTGCCGATGAAATCTGCGCCGAAAAACACCAGCGCCGCCGAAAGCAGGCCGATTAGGGCGCTGAGGACCACCGCTCTGCGCAGAATGCGCAGCACGGATTTTTTGGTGCCGGTGGCCAGCTCATCCGTGACCATGCGGGTGACGGCGGTGCAGATGCCGGAGGAAGCGAAGGTCGCCGCCAGCACATAAATGGAAAATATGAGCTGATACAGCCCCATACCCTCGGCGCCGATCTTGTTGGACATATAGATACGGAAAAAAATGCCGATGGTCCGCAGGATCAGCGCCGTTATGGTCATGATAAAGGCGTTTTTGATAAAGGTTTTTTTATTCAACCATCACACCCCGTCCAGGGCAGACCCCTATTGATGAACACGGTAGGCCGTTATCAGGCTGTCCCATGTCGCTTTGTTCACCTGCCCATTCTCCGGCAGAGCGAAGGCGTGCTGGAGAGCGGACACGGATGCCTGAGAGCTTTCATTATGGGTACCGGTGACGCCGGGGGAGGGGATGTTGGAGAATTTCCGGCTGAGAACATCCAGCATGAACTGGATGGCATACACCAGGTCGCCCTGATCCCCGGGCATGATCACATAATCCGGAGAGGGGAATTGAATCACGCTGCTGGGCGGGTTGCGGTCCCCGCCGGTGGCGGCCAGAAAGGCGATGTAGACGGCGTCCCATGTTGCTTTGTCCACCGTACCCGTGGCGGGGAGGCCGGTAATCTCCTGGAAAGCACGGACCGCCTGCGTGGTTTCCGGCCCGTAGATGCCGTCCACGGCGATTAGGGGGATCCGTTCATCGGAAAAGGCCAAGGCGCGCAGCCAGTTCTGGATCTCCCGGATGTATAGGGGCTCGTCGTGCATGATATTGTTGGGGGGCCATTCCATAGGTTATTCTCCTTCGTTCAGTTCGTAGCCCGGATACTGGCCGGGCTGTTTGTTATAGCCGTATCGCAGGTCGGAGTAGAGGCTGGCGATGGCGTCCCAGGTCAAGGGGCCCACCAGCCCGCTGACCGTCAGGCCGAACTGCTCCTGAAAAGCCCGGACCGCGGCCTGGGTCTGGTTGCCGAAAACCCCGGTATCCTGCACGGCGGGAATGGAGGGATAGGTCTCGGAAATAAAGGTGAGATACTGCTGCAGTAGCCGGACGTAGTCCCCCTGAGAGCCGATGCGAAGCACGGTGCCGGGATAAAGGGCGACGCCTCCCTCAAAGGTTGTGGAGGATTCCACGATTCCCCGGTAGGCCCGGTACATATCGTTCCAGGTCAGGCGGCCGACGATGCCGTCCGGCGTCAGACCGTAGGTATTCTGAAAAGCGACCACTGCTTCCCGGGTGGCCTGGTCGAAGGTTCCGGTGACGCTGATGGGGGGGACGGTGTTGTAAAAGTCGCCGATGACCGCCAGATAATACTGGATCACCCGCACCTCGTCCCCGGTATCCCCCTCCTGCAGCAGGCGGGGATACTGCTGAGGAATTTCTTCCAGGGCGATCCCCTCGGAATCCAGCTCCGCCAGACGTTTGACGGCGGTGTAAAGATAGCCGATCCGATACCAGGTCGCTTTGCCGATGATGCCGTCTACCGTCAGATCAAACAGCCGCTGGAATTCCCGTACCGCATCGTCCGTCTCCTGCCCGAAAACGCCGTCCACCGGATATATTTTCGGGATGCTGGGATAGTTCCGGGAGATGCGGTTGAGCTGTACCTGCTTGAGATTGACATCGTTGCCCGCGTCTCCCAGACGCAGCGGAATGCCGGGATAGGAGGGGGTCAGAATTCTCACCGGAGCGTCCCGGACGATCTCCAGATCGCTGCCGTAAAAGGAGGTGAGGATTTCATAGGGGGTGTAGCCGTTCTGCGCCAGGGGCACCGTGCCCCATTGAGAGAGGCCGTCACAGGTTACGGTGGTGCCGTTGCAGTACTGGGCGAAAAAGGGCTCGATGGATCCCGGACGCCGCAGGTAATCATTGAAGATGTCGTCCACAATCACGCTGATATTCTCGTAAATATCCCGATTATGCGTGTAGGACTGATCATATCGGGTGGAATTGGTGATATCGAAATCGTATCCCATGGAACGGTACCATTCGGTGTATATCCGGTTGAGCGCATAGGATATCTGCGCATAGATATTGGCGCGCAGCGCGTTTTCCGGCCAGGTGGGATAGATCTCACTGGAGGCGACGTTTTTGATATAATCCGGGAAGGTCACCGTCACGTTTTGCGCGTTTGAATCCGGCGCTCCCAGATGAACGGTGATAAAGCGGGGGATATAGGGTTCTCCGGTCAAAGCGGCTGCTCCTTTCTCATCCCTAATCCAGGTCCTGAGGGCCGGTTTCCGGGAATTCCAGCATACCGCTGGTCACCTGCTCAGGCAGCGGAATCATCTCCACCGGCTGCACCGCGGTTATACCGCCGTAAACCGGTACGTTGAGGTTGCGCACCGAGTAATATCCCTCGGCATCCGACTGGATGGTATAAGCGGTATAAGGGGGGATGGTTCCCGGCTGCAAGGACAGTTCCCGGCTGACGGTGGGGACCGCAACCACAGGGGAGAGGCCGCTGATATCCGTCTGCATGATGCGAATCAGTTCGTCCTTATCGCCGTTCTTCCGGGTGATGGTTACAACTGCGCCGGGAACCGGGATTGCCTGCCGCGCCGTAAAGGTGCGCACCTGAATATAGCCGGTATCCGTTTCCGGCTCCGCCTCTTGTTCCGAGGCGGGCGGCGTTTCCTCCTCAGCCGCACCGTCTTCTTCCGCGGGAGGTTCGGCCGCCGGAGTCATAGGCGGCGCATCGGCTACCTCTCCGGGAGGAAGGTCCCGGGTATCCTGTGCGAGGAACATATTCTCGATTTCCCCCTCCTCCTCGCGTATCACCGGAGAGGGAGGGTTCTCCACCGGCTCGGCGGCCGGACGGGGAACGATCGGAACAGGGAAATCCATGACCGGTGCGGCTGGCTGGGCGGTGGTTTCCTGGTCCACAGGCGCCGTGACGGCGACCGGCGCAGAGGCCGCGGCAGCCACGGGAGGCGGAGCGGCGGGAGCGGTTTCCTCCGTCGGAAGGATCCGGGAGGCGTTTTTACGATAGTAATTCATCAGGTCCTTGTTGTACTGAGCGATCAAGGCATCCAGGTCCTTGCTGGAACCGCCCGGAATCGATTTGCTCATCTTTTCACGCACCTTTCTCTCATCCATAGAAATCGATATCCCATACATATGAAAAAAGGAGAGAAAACATACCAGGCCGTCCGGATGGAATTGTCAAACAGTGCGGAGGATGCTATACTGATGAATAACCGTATGACGGAATGTGTCGGAAGATGACTGGTGTTGACTGGCAAAGAAAGGATGGACGGTATGGCGCGGATATGTATTGTGGAGGATGATCCTCACATCGCCCGGATGATTGAGGCCACTCTGTCCATTGGAGGCTATGAGAGCCGCATCTGCGGCGACGGTCTGCAGGCGGTGGAGGAAATCCTGAAGGGACATTACGACATGGTGCTGCTGGATGTGATGCTGCCCGGTATGGACGGCTTTGAGATCATCGGTCATATTCGGACCAAGGAGATTCCTGTTATTTTTCTCACCGCCAAGCAGGAGGTTTCGGATAAGGTGAAGGGCCTGCGCCTGGGGGCCGAGGATTATATCGTCAAGCCCTTCGAGGCCATGGAGCTGCTGGCGCGGGTGGAGGTGGTGCTGCGCCGGACAAACCGCGGCCGCAATGTGCTGCAATATCGGGATATCGTGGTAAACATCGACGAGCATACCGTTAAAAAGGGGGGAGAGCTGGTGGCCCTCACCCCCAAGGAATTCGACGTGCTGGTATTTTTCCTGCAAAATCCGGATCTTCTCCTCACCCGGGAACGGCTGCTGGAAGCGGTCTGGGGGTATGGCTTCGCGGGGGAATCCCGGACCGTGGACATTCACGTGCAGCAGGTGCGCCGCAAGATGGGATTGCAGAAGCATCTCATCAC
>CAKTTT010000175.1 GCA_934615635.1 uncultured Eubacteriales bacterium
GGAAAAGGCGGCTCCCGTTGGAGCCGCCTGTCTTCAATAACCGACCTCTCCGCTGAGGGACCCATCGTTTTCGATCCAGTCCTGCACATATAGGGCGGTGAAATTATCCGGGCTGTTGCGGATCACCACCCGGGAGATGCCGGCGTTGATGATCTGTCTTTTGCACATGGAACAGGCGTTGGCATCCGGCACCAGCTCGCCGGTGGCTGTTTCAATCCCCACCAGATACAAGGTGCCGCCGATCATCTCGCTGCGGGAGGCGTTGATGATGGCGTTGGCCTCTGCGTGAACCGACCGGCAAAGCTCATACCGCTCCCCTCTGGGGATGTTCATCTTCTCCCGCAAGCAGTAGCCGAGATCACAGCAGTTGCGCCTTCCCCGGGGCGCGCCGGAATATCCGGTGGACATAATCTGATCGTGCTTGACGATGATGGCGCCAAAGTTGCGGCGCAGACAGGTTCCCCGGCCCGCCACGGCCTGCGCGATATCCAGGTAATAGTTTTCCTTGTCCCGTCTCTCCATGCGTCCTGCCTCCCCTGTTCAAATGGGTATCCTCTTTCATCATACACGTTTTATCAGCACAGCGCAATGCGGCAAATCTCACCATATTCCGTCTCTATTTTCGGCAATCCGGGGAAGCGACGGAGAAAATCTTCCGCTGCGTCATAGGACGGCGGACAAACGATCCGCCACCGCTACTTCCGCTTGGCATGAGATTCCACCACCGGAACCACCGTCTGAAAAACCGCCACATGCTGCTTGCTCATGGTTTTATCCATGTGCAGGCTGCCGAAGAACCAGCGCTTGTAGGAGGCGATCTCCTCCACCCGGTTGAGGTAGACGTTGACGCCGTCCAGCCTGTCGTTCCGGCCGGCCAGATATCCCCTGGCACGGGCGGAGGGCTCATGGGTCAGGATGAAATCCACCTGGTTTCCCGCGGCCGCCAACGTCTCCAGCCCCTGGGTCATCTCTCCGGCGGATGGCATCTCCTCCTCCCACCAGGTTTTTGCGCCGTCCCGCAGGTCGTATTCCCGGCTCTCCCCGCCGCCGAAGGTGAAAAAACGGTAACCCTCCAGGGTATAAAGCTGTCCTCTCATCAGATGTACCAGATTGCCGCTGATTACCTGGGCCCGGCCGCCCTTCCAGTCTGTGACGGGGTATTCCTTCAAAAGATCGAAATTTTCGTGACAGCCGTCCAAAAAAAGCACCGCATAAGGCCGGGAGCCGATTTTTTTTAGCAAGGCCTCTTCCTTCTTGTCCCCGTTCCATATAAAGCCGAAATCCCCGCAGACGATCAGGGTGTCCCCTTTGCGCAGGCGACGCATAGCAGGGGAGGAAAAGCGGGAAAAGTCGCCATGAAGATCGCCGGTGATATATACCATTGTAAAAAACCTCGCTTCCGGATAAGTTAACGCGGAAAATAAGCCGGGGTTGATGCGGTAAATGACAATATTGTTACTAGGAAAAACCTGATTTTATGATATAATATAGGAAACCCGATGGGTTTTCTATACAAAAATGCTGTCGCTGCAAGGCAGCTCCCGGTGCTGGCGCACCAACGCATTTTTGCAGTCTCTGCGGATCTTCCTGGTATAATGGACACAGCTCAAATAGGAGGGTATCGGATTACACCGGCTGTGTCCCCGCGTTTGCCCATCGGCAAACGCCTATCCTGGGCGGTTGTATCGCCGCAGCTCAAAATGGGAGGGTATCGGATTACACCGGCTGTGTCCCTGCGTTTGCCCATCGGCAAACGCCTGTCCTGGGCGGTCGTATCGCCACAGCTCAAAATGGGAGGGTATCGGATTACACCGGCTGTGTCCCTGCGTTTGCCCATCGGCAAACGCCTGTCTTGGGCGGTTGTATCTCCACAGCCCCAAAAGGGACGACCGGACTCCCAGTACGCTGGATTAAACCCGTTATTTTTCAAGAGAGGCTCCAGGCGCTTGGTTTCCATCATTTTTAAAGGCGGATTCCGCCGGTTTTCATACGGGGATGCCGCGCCTCCCCTCACCGCCGGACAAAGCTTCCGCGACCGGCGGCCAACATCACGGCAATGGAATACCTTTATTATAACAGAACATTGGGGAATGTCTATGATGAAAAAACAAATTTCCGCTATCATGACCCGAGGACTGGGGCTGCTTCTGGCCGCCGTCCTGCTGCTGCCCGGTATTCCGGCGGCGGCGCTTTATGATCTTCCGGAGGACAAGACCGTCTCCGGCGGCGGTATCCTGCTGGCCAGCCTAGGCGGCAGCCAGGCGGAGGATGTGATCCTTTTCGAAAAGGATGCCGACGCCCGGATCGCCCCCTCCACCCTGCTGCGGGTGATGACCACAGTGGTGGCGCTGGAGATCGCGGAGGAGAAGAAGCTGGATATCGACCAGGAAACCGGCATATACACCAGCGATCTTTTTTACGGCTTTGTGGGCAACACGGGACTCATCACCGCCAATATGGAGCTGGGCGAGGAATGGACCATCCGGGATCTGATCAACATGACCTGTATTCAAACAGCGGCGGATGCAGCGGTGACGCTGGCCCAGGCGCTGTCCGGCAGCCAGAGCGCCTTTGTGGAGCGGATGAACCAAAAGGCCGAGGAGCTGGGGTGTGAAAACACCCATTTCGTCAACGTCATGGGCCTGGACGATCCCAACCAATACACCTCCGCCAGGGATATGTATACAATCACCCGCTACGCCATGGACAATCCGAAATTTGTGACCATCGTCCGGCAGGAGTCCTACACCGCCAAGCCGAAGAATAAACGAGAGTCGGTGACATATCCCAACAGCAACGGTATGCAGCGTTCCAATTCCGGCGACGCCTACTACAAGCCCATGGTGTTCGGCCGCACCGGCGTCAGCGACACCGGCCGAAACATCGTATCCGTGGCGTCGGACAGCGGTTATGAATACATGGCGATTATCCTGGATTCCCCGCTGAAGGATGCGGAGGGTAAAAATGTTTATTCCTTTATTGAGGACACCAAAACCCTTTATCGCTGGGCCTTCAATAATTTTGAATACAGCACCCTGCTGAACAAAAACGAACCGGTGGACAGTCTGCAGGTGAATCTGGCCTGGGATAAGGACAGGGTCGCGCTGGTGCCCAAAACGGATTTTTCCACCATCGTCTCCGTCAACCTCTCTCCCTCCGCCATCCGGAAGGAAGTCACCCGCTATGTGGACGCGGTGGACGCGCCGGTGGAAAAGGGGACGGTTTACGGCAAGGTGGAGCTGTACATCAATCTGGATGAAAAAATCGGGGAGGTGGAGCTGGTAGCCGCCGAATCGGTGGAGGCCAGCGAGGTGCTGGTTCTGTGGGAAAACGTGCGCAGCTTCCTCACCTCTCCCTGGTTCATCGGCGGGCTGGCGGTGCTGACTCTGCTCCTCATCGGCTACATCATCCTCAATGTGGTCCATAACCGCCGGCGCAAGCGCCGGAAGATGAAGCGGGTCAAAAAATATAAATAAGCAGGTAAAAGCCCCGGCCGTTTTCACGGCCGGGGCTTTTGTACGCTGTGAAAATGCTTATTCCTCCACCAGGGAGATGCTGTCGATCAACAGATTGAAGCCCGCCTGGATTTCGTTCAAGGTGGCGGTTTCATGGGTTAGGCCCGCAGGACCGATATAAATGTAGGCGCCGTCGAAAATGAAGCCGGTTTTGAAGGTGTAGGTCACCGTCTGCCACTCATCCTTGGACGTGACCGTGACGTCCCCGCTGTTATCGGTGGTGCCGATGCAGCCCACGGTGATGGTATCCCGCTCGCCGGGATTCGGCACCGTGAACTTCAGGGAAACGGTCAGCTTGTAGGACTTGTTCGCCTCGAGAATGTTGGCAATGCCAAACATATTCCCAACCACATGATATCCCTTCGTCTCTTCCGAATAGAAACGATAGCAAACACCCTTGCTGCCGTCCGAACGGGTTTCCTCCACAAACGCCTGCTGCGCATAGGACTCGGCGCCGTCCCGCACTTCCTGAAGGGGACCCGCCCATTTGCCGTCGATGGCGCTCCAGCTATCGCCACCCAACAGCTCTTCATTGTTGGCGATGGCGTTTGCCAGCAGGTTGCCGCCGCTGGGGGTTTCCGATTCGGGGGCCGACGGGGTCTCCGATTCAGGCGTCGAAGGCGTTTCGGAAGAAGGCGTGGAAACGTCCGATTTGTCCGACGACGAGGGCGTGGAGGAGGGCGTTTCCGACGAACTCGTTCCGCTCCCTCCGCAGCCAGCCAAAAGCATGGCGCTGACAAGCGCCAGCACCAGCATAGCGGCGGTGAAAAGCCTGTGCAGCTTCTTCATAAAGATTCCTCCCTATAAATAAAAAATATGTTTGAAAAATGGAAGTCCATTTCCATCTCCCTATGCATAATTTTAGCACATCACACCAAATAATTCAATACAAATATCGGCTGGGAAATACGGTAAAAAACCTCCTTTTTCCCGCCGCTTCCCCCCGCCGTCCTTGAAACCGAGGAGGCCGTATAGCGGGCTCAAAAAACGGACAACAGCCCCGGCCGCTGCCGCGGTCAGGGCTATTGTCCTAGATGAAATGGAGACTAGGTTGTCCCGTTGGACACAATTTATTCCTCCACGAGGGAAATGCTGTCGATGAGGAGGTTGAAACCCGCCTGAATCTCCCCAAGGACGATCGAATTGTTGACGCCGCTGGGCCCGACGTATATATAAGCGCCGTCAAAGATAAAGCCGGTCTTGAAGGTGTAGGTTACCGTCTGCCACTCATCCTTGGCCGTGACCGTGACAGGCCCGGAGTTCTCCGTCGAATTGGTGACACCCACCTCTATCGAATCCTTTTCACCGGGATTCGGCACCGTGAGCTTCAGAGAGACGGTGAGTTTATAGGATTTATTGGCCTCCAACAGGCTGGAAATACCAAAGGTGTTG
>CAKTTT010000176.1 GCA_934615635.1 uncultured Eubacteriales bacterium
GGCCCAGTGTGTGGAGCAGAGCGCCCTGTATCTGCGGATGATCAGCTTCGATTACCTGCTCACCAGCGTCCTTTTCTGCATAACCGGCCTGGCCATGGGGGTGGGACAGACCCTATTCTCCATGTGCAACGGCATCGCCAGTTCCCTGCTGCTGCGGATTCCCGCCGCCTATATTTTCGGCAGCGTCCTGGGTTGGGGGCTGAAGGGCGTGGGGCTGGCCGCGCCCGCCGCCACCGCCGGCGGCCTTGTCATCTGCTTTATTTATCTGCTCACCGGCGCCTGGAAGCGGGCCAAGGTGGTGCATCCCGCAGCGGCGGAGGAATGATCTTGCATTTTCCACCGGCGGCGCGTATAATAAAGGCGGTCTGATTGGCGTTATCCAAACCAATTCCAACAGGGGAAGTGTTGCTTTATGCAGGAAATCCGGATTGAACGCACCAAATCCCCCCGGCAGAAGCCGGCGGATTCCACTAAGCTGGGATTTGGCCAGATTTTTACCGACCACATGTTCATCATGAACTACGACGAGGGACAGGGTTGGCATGATCCGCGGATCGTGCCCTACGGTCCCCTGGAGCTGGATCCCGCCGCCATGTGCCTGCACTATGGCCAGGAGGTTTTTGAGGGCATGAAGGCCTACCGCGCCCCCGACGGGCGGGTGGTGCTCTTCCGGCCGGAGAAAAACATGGCCCGGCTGAATCTCTCCAACGACCGGCTGTGTATTCCCGCCCTCGACGAAGCCTTCGCCGTGGAAGCGGTGAAAAAGCTGGTCTCGGTGGAGCAGGACTGGATTCCCGAGGGGGAGGGGACGGCGCTGTACATCCGGCCCTTCATCATCGCCGTGGATCCCCACGTGGGGGTGCATCCCGCCCATCATCTGCTGTTCATCATCATCCTGTCGCCGGTGGGCGCCTATTATCCCGAGGGGATCAACCCCGTGCGGATTTATGTAGAGCGCAACTATGTCCGCGCCGTCCGGGGCGGCATGGGCTTCACCAAAACCGCCGGCAACTACGCCGCCTCCCTCAAGGCCCAGGACGAGGCGGAGAAGCAGGGCTACACCCAGGTTCTCTGGCTGGACGGGGTGGAGCGGAAATATATTGAAGAAGTGGGCACCATGAACATCTTCTTCAAAATAAACGGGGAAATCGTCACCCCCGCCCTCCAGGGCAGCATCCTGGGCGGCATCACCCGGATGTCCTGCATCGAGCTGCTGCGCTCCTGGGGCTACGCGGTGAACGAGCGGCCGCTGGCTCTGGCCGAGGTGGAAAAAGCCGCCAGAGACGGCGTGCTGGAGGAGGTTTTCGGCACCGGCACCGCCGCGGTGATCTCCCCGGTGGGCGAGCTCAAGGTGGACGATGAGAAAATCATCATCAACAAGGGGGAAATCGGCCCGGTGGCCCACCGTCTGTATGATACCCTGACCGGTATCCAGAACTGCCGGATCCCCGATCCCTTCGGCTGGGTGGTGCCGGTGGAATAAAGCCCCGGGCGACCCAAAATACCAGATAACACCCGCAAGCGGGGAGGAACCGGCCGGTTCCTCCCCGCTTTTGCGTAGGTGCAAGGTTTATCCTTCGCCTCGATTGACAAAGCACAACACGGTTTTTCGACATAAAAAAGAGGTGATGACATCGTTGCCGGGCGCCAGCCCGGCGGCCTCGTCCGCCTTGCCATCTCCTCTTTTTCACTGCCGCAAAACGCCGAAGGACCTGCCGCCAAAGTAAAAAAGCGGCCGACAGGGCCGCGGGCCGCTTGGTTGACCGACGGCCGACGCACTGCTCTTGTCAACCGATGCTACTGGCAACGCGCACCCCGCAGTCCTCCCCGCTGACTCCATCCGCCAATCCGGCGGAATTCCTCTCCATCGAGAACCCCTTCGGCCGCCCCATCAGCGGCTTTGGCGCGTGTATCTTTGTCGATCGAGGGGTAGGCCCCGGTACATCCGCAGCCGGGCGATAAAATCCCGGGCAGCCCGTTTAAGCAGCCTGACGCATGATCGGCAACGGCCGGCCCTCACCCCCTTTTTTTATGGACGACGGGGCATGGACGTGGATAACCGGGTTCGGCCTCCTTCCCAAGGGGCCGGCGGGAATCCGCTTTCAGGGCTTTTCCCACCTCCCCTGCCCCTTCACCGCAGGCCTGGACGGCCGTTCCTGCGCCGCACTGGGGAATAGCGGCCGCCCTCTTCACGGCTACACCAACAGCAGCAGCGTCCCCGCCGTTATCAGCGCCAGCCCCGCCGCGGCTCTGGCCGTCAGCCGCTCCCTCAGGAACAGGCGGGAAAAGGCCACCGTCACCAGGATGCTCAGCTTGTCGATGGGCACCACCACGCTGGCGGGCCCCTCCTGCAGCGCCCGGTAATAGCACAGCCAGGACAGGCCGGTGGTGACGCCGGATAACAGGATAAAACACCAGCTTCTGCCGTCGATCCTTCCCAGCTCCCGCTGCTTCCCCGAGAGGAAGACCATGAACCAGGCCATGACAAGGACCACCCCCGTCCGCACCGCGGTGCCCAGGTTGGAATCCACCCCCTCGATGCCGATCTTCCCCAGAATGGAGGTGAGGCTGGCAAACACCGCCGAAAGGGCGGCGAAGAGGAACCAGCCCCGTTTCCCCTTCCCAGTCTCCCCGGCCTTTTCGGCGGGAGTCCCTTCCTCCTTTTTCACCGCCATCAGCCAGGTCCCCACGGCGATCACCGCCGCCCCCGCGCCTTTAATGGGGGTAATCGGTTCCCCCAGCAGAAAAAAGGCCAGCAGGATGGTCAGCAGCGTACTGGTCTTGTCCACCGGCGTCACCTGGTTGACGTCCCCCAATTGCAGGGCCTTGAAATAGCAAAGCCAGGAGCTGCCGGTGGCCAGCCCCGACAGCACCAGGAACAGCCAGCTCCTCCCGTCCACCGCCGCTATGCCCGCCTGCGCCCCGGTGATGAACACCAGCAGCCAGGAAAACGCCAGCACCACCGCCGTACGGATCGCGGTGGCCAGGGTGGAGTCCGTGTTCTTCACGCCGATTTTCGCGAGAATCGCCGTGACTCCCGCGAACAGGGCGGAAGCGCAGGCCAGTCCCAGCCACATACCGGTATCCCCCTCGCTTTTCTATCCGGATGCACACGGGGGCGGAGTTCCCTCCGCCCCCTCTTTATAACCGCTCCTGATGTCAGACAAACATAATGGACACAGGCTTATCCTCATAAATCCGCTCGATCGCCTCTGAAAACACCGGTGCCACCGTGAGGGTGGTAAACTTGTCCAGCCGTTTCTCCTCCGGCAGGGCGATGGTGTCCAGCAGCACCACGTTTTCGATCACACTCTCCCGCAGCCGATCGATGGCCGGGCCGGAAAGCACCGCATGAGTGGCGGCGGCAATGACCTTTTTGGCCCCGCCCTTTTCCACAATAGCCGCCGCCGCGTTGCACAGCGTGCCGGCGGTGTCGATCATGTCGTCCACCAAAATGACGTTCTTATCCCGTACGTCGCCGATGATGTTCATCACCTCGCAGACGTTGGCCCGCTGCCGGCGCTTGTCCACAATGGCCAGCGGGCAATCCAGCCGGGCGGCGAAATTCCTGGCGCGGGTGACAGAGCCTAGATCTGGCGAGACCACTACATACTCTTCCTTTTTGCTGCCGATTAAATCCCGGAAATAGTTGGCAAGGATCGGCGCTCCCACCAGATGATCCACCGGGATGTTGAAAAATCCCTGGATCTGGGGCGCGTGAAGATCCATGGTAAGGACCCGGTCGGCGCCGGCGGTGGTGATGAGATCCGCCACCAGCTTGGCGGAAATCGGATCCCGCGCCTTGGCCTTGCGATCCTGGCGCGCATAGCCCATGTAGGGGATCACGGCCGTGATGCGGGCGGCGGAGGCGCGCTTGAAAGCGTCGATCATGATGAGCAGCTCCATCAGATGATCGTTGACCGGCTCGCAGGTGGACTGCACCACGAATACGTCCGACCCACGCACGGATTCGTTGATGGAAACCGAAATTTCACCGTCGCTGAAGGTCGTGACCTCCGACTTTCCCAAGGGAAGCCCCAGCGCCTCGGCGATCTGCCGGGCCAGCTGGCGGTTGGAGTTCGCTGAGAAAATCTTGATGTCCTTGCCGTGAAAATTCATTGCAATACCTCGCCTTTCCGTTTTACCGCCGGCCGTCGGCCGGCAGCCGTCGGTTCATTCCCTTCTCCGGGACGGCGTGCGCAAAATACCGCGAAAAATAAGCCGCAGCCTGCGCGCACCACCTCATGATAGTATTATGACAAAGTTTGCAAGGGTTTGCAAGGGCTTATCCATTCATAAAATAACCAGACTATGCGCCTCCTCCCTCCTTTTCTCTGTGAAAAGGGTAAATTTACAGATTTTTCAGATAAAATTATGGAAAACCAGGGAATACTTTGATATAATAACAGGTGACTCTGCGGGACGTGCGTCCGCATGAGACGTGTTGTTTTTCATGGGGGACGGCGGCGGACCGGATTCCGGCCCGCCGTGAAGACCGGGAACCCAAAAAAATTAGGAGGTCGACTACATGAGTCACAAGTACGTCTATCTGTTCAGGGAGGGTAACGGCTCCATGCGGGAGCTGCTGGGCGGCAAGGGCGCCAACCTTGCCGAAATGACCAACCTCGGTATGCCCGTGCCCTACGGCTTCACCGTCAGCACCGAGGCCTGCACCCGGTATTATGACGACGGGCGGAAGATCGCTGCCGAAATCGAGGAGCAGATCTACGCCGGCCTGGCCGAGCTGGAAAAGCAGGCCGGGAAAAAGTTCGGCGACTTCGACAATCCCCTGCTGGTTTCCGTCCGGTCCGGCGCCCGCGCCTCCATGCCCGGCATGATGGACACCATCCTGAACCTGGGCCTCAACGACACAGTGGTGGAG
>CAKTTT010000177.1 GCA_934615635.1 uncultured Eubacteriales bacterium
AAGGGACCTTGAGCGGCTCATGCTCCGGCTGTGCCTGAAAATGAATAAAGCAGCCGACACGGGTCGCGCGATGCTTTGAGGACGATATCACCGAGTTGTCTCAAAAAACAGGGGTGCTGCCCGGCTTTGCTGCCGCGCATTTCCCCTTTCCCTCGGCTATCTTCTTCCCCGCTCCGTTTTTCCGCGCCTCATTAAAGCGTTCCCTATCCCTCGGCGCTGCCGGGAGTCGATTAGCAGTCAAGACCGCCACCGAAGCGGTAGCTTGCGTAGGTTCTAAAAGGGCCGGATACCGGCAAGCGTCTCAAGATGCAGTGAAAATTTTTCCACCTATACCATCTGCACCGCTTGCCCCGTCGCCCGTAAACGGGCATATCTCGTCTACCATTGGTTTTCTACTATTTAGGTTTTTTACTATCGACTCGCTTCGCGGGAGAGGTCTTTACAGGGGGCTCCTCCGGCACGGCAGAGGCTTCCACACCAAAAAGAACCCCCGTCGCCGTAACGGCGACGGGGGATTTTTGGTAAGCTATAGCCACATCTTCGGCCATGCTGAACCCTTGAGCGACAACACACCATGTTCAATTACATAAAAGCATTTATTCCAATATATCATGCGGGCCACGCTTGCCCCGTAAATTGAAATTGTGCGCCCAGATTGGGAACCGCCGAACCGCGTCTGGTCAACCGCGGCCGTGTTGCGCCCAACACCGTTTATCACGGTAATATATAGTATACATCCTGGCGATCTGTTTGTCAACTACTTTTTTACGATATCATTGCACCGTCACATACAGCTCATAGCCGGCGGCTTCGTCCCCATAATACGCCCACACATCGCCGCGCCCTTTCACCGTGACACGGGCCTCATAGAGGCTGGCTCCCACCGTCGTGCTGCCCTGCATATCCAGCGTCACCAACAGATCCGACTCCTGAATGGAATCCAGCACGCTTTCCCGCCCGCAGATCCGGATGCCTGTCAGCAGCGTCTGCGGGATCCGCACATCCCTGCCCTCCGGCTGATTGAGAATTTCCACGTTGCTTTGCGTCAGCGTGAGATTAAAGATCCGGGAGCTAAAGCCGTCCAGATCAAAATCCACCGTCACAGCCGTGGTCCCGTCCATCACCTTGATGGCTGCCGGAGGATTGAGCTGAATGGTCTTGTCCGCATAGGCGGGCAACAGATGGTCGAAATCAAAAACGCCCAGATTTTGAATGCTGTCCGCATACTGCTGAATGGTATCCGGCGGGCCCCACAGTTCGACAAAGGAGGGGGTGACCTTCACAAAATCCTCCCGGTTTGCAAAGGCGGCGGGCAGGTTCTTCAGGGTGTATTGAAAATCCACCCGCCGATATTCCAGCACCGGCACCGTCACCGTCACCGCCGTGTGGGAAAGGACGCATTGTTCCAAATTCACCACGTCGCCGGCGTCATCATAGGCCACCAGCGGAGCTTCATATACCTGGGTGTCGGAGATCGCCTCCTTGGCGGAAACCCTGGCCTCGATGACAGCGATCTGGTCCACCACGCTCTTGGGCCCTTCCACGGTGATTTTGCCCCCGGTCAGCGAAGCATCCAACTGCGGGTCCCCCAGTCGGTACCGGGATTCATCCGTCACGGATAAACCCTGGATATTCGTCCGGATAGCAAATTCCTTGGGACCTTCCCAAAAATCACACTGCAACTTGATGAGGCTGGGCTTGATTTCCGCGATGGTGAAATTCTTAGTTCCCACCCGGGAAACCTCCACCTGAAGCTCGTAGTACCCCTGGCTGAAAATGTTGCTGGTATTGACCCTGACCTCCAGATCCTCCTCCTTCACGCCGCTGAGCTGGAAATAGGGTCCTTCGATCACCACCTCCACCTGCTCCAGGGATTGGGTGATCACCCGCAGCCCCTTTTCCTGCGCGATGGGGTTGGTCAGGCTGACATCCACCGGCACACGAATGGTTTTGGTGCTGTCGGAGCCCACGTTGTCCATCACGACAGCCCATAGAATGACGGCGATGATCAGGGAAAGAACGATCATGATCTTATCGTTATGCATCAGCTTGTTCAGAGAAAAATTCCACTTCAGCTTCATTTTTTCTTCCACCTCCGCAGGAACCCGCCCAGGGACTTGGATTCCCCATCGGCATTCTGATGCGACCGATCCCACAAAATCCCGTTCTCCAACGCCACCCGGAGAGCCTCGGAGCTGAAGTTGCGCTTGAGCGTTCCCGCCACGGCCATGGATATGGTGCCGGTTTCCTCGGAAACGATCACCACCAGGGCGTCGGAATTCTCGCTCATGCCCACCGCCGCCCGGTGCCGCGTTCCCAGCTCCCGGCTGATCTGCAGATTATCGGTCAGCGGCAGAATACAGCCGGCGGCGTAAACCCGGCCGTCCCGCATGATCATGGCGCCGTCGTGCAGCGGTGCTTTGTTGAAGAAGACGTTGCCGATCAGCTCCACCGTAGGATCGGCATCCACCACGGTGCCGGTGTTGACGATCTCCCCCAGCTTGGTGGTGCGTTCAAACACAATCAGAGCGCCCATCTTCTGCCGCTGCAGGGTTTCCACCGCCCCGCAAACGGCAGAAATCGCCCGCTGCCAGCGTTTGATATACTGTTCGTTCTCCTCGTCGCCGCCCTTGAAAATACCGCTGAGTCCCCCGCCTATCCGCGAATGGCCGGCCTTTTCCAGCGCCCGCCGGAGCTCCGGCTGGAAGATGACCACCAGCACCAGCAGACCGTTGTCAAACACCGTTTTCAGCAGGAAGAACAAGGTGCGCATGTTCAACACGGACGGGGAGGACAGGAAGAGAAGCATCGCGAGGATCACGATGCCCTTGATGAGCTGTTCCGCGCGGGAATCCCGCACCAGCTTGATTAAGCTGTACACGACAAAGGCGACGATCAGGATATCCAGGGTGTCCGTCAGAAAATTAAACTGCTTGACAAAAGACACGATATAATCCCAAACGTTGCCGAAAAATTCCGCCACCATGTCATTTCTTCCCTTCCCGCGGCCGATGATCGGGGATGCATATACGTTTATTTTATCATACCGGATGATTATTGCAACGTTTTTTGCAAAAATACCCGATCTTCTTTTATTTCCCTCGCCCTTCCCCTGTCAGCGAACCTCCTTGGCCGCCTGGAGGACGGCGTTGGCGATTGTCCGGGCGGTTTTGCTGCCGCTGCCGGCGTTTTCCGCAATCACCACAAAGGCGTAGGGATACGCCTCATCCTGAACGAAGCCCACCATCCAGGAATGGGGCGCCACCCCTTGGGCCACTTCCGCCGTGCCGGTCTTGGCGCACACGTTCAGGCCGGGAAAGCTGTCATCTCCATAATTGCTGGAAACCGTGTACCGCATCATGCTCTTCAGGGCATCCGCCGCCGCCTGCGTCATCATCCGAGCGCCGGTTCCCCCTCCCTGCCGCAGCCGCTGCGGCAGTCCCGCGGGAGATGTGATGCTCTCGACCATATACGGCTTCACCGGCACGCCCCCATTGGCGATGGCGCCCATCATGGTTAGGTACTGGAGCGGATTGGCCAGGGTGGTGTACTGTCCCATCCCCGCCCAGGCCAGGTCGATCTCCCGTATGCCGCTTACATCCAGCGTACTTTTTTTCGCCGGAATACCGTCCAGATCAAAAGCCTGATTAAAGCCCATCCTTTCGGCCATTTTCGTCAAAGTCTCCGCGCCCAGTTCCACCGCTAACTGGGCGAAATACGCATTGCAGGATTGGGCCAGCGCCTCTCGAAAGGTCAGCGTTCCGTGATTGCCCAGGCAGCCGACCCATTCCCCGTCGATCTCCACCCCGCGGTGACAGGTATAGGCGCGCTGGTCCATATCCTCCGCCGTCTGCAGGGCCGCCGCCGCAGTAACCAGCTTGAAGGTGGAGCCAGGGACAAAGGAGGAGGAGAGGAAGCGGTTGATATACACCCCGGTGTACCGCCCGCTCTCGTCCCCGTCGACATCCGGTTTTTGATTGATGTCATAAGTAGGGGTGCTCACCATGCAGAGCAGCTCCCCGGTTTTGTAATTGTAGACCCCCACGGTGCCGCTGTAGCGGCCCAGCGCCTCCAGCGCCGTGACGCAGAGCCCTGCATCCAGCGTCAGGGTGATGTCGTTGCCCCTGCCGCTGGGCTGGAAAACGCCGTTCACCAGGTTGTAGCCCACCAGCTTGTCCCAGTAGCTGCTGTGCAGGCCGGTGACAATGTAGCCGTCCAGATCCCCCACCGCGTGGAGGGTGGCCTTGCGCACAACCGCATCCGCGTGGTAGAGCCGCTCCCCCTCCACCGTTTTTGCCAGCGCCGCGCCGGTGCGGTCGTAGATCGTCCCCGCGCCGCTGAGATCGGCATTGGTGTTGAAAATGTGCCGGTTGGCGGGATAGGCTGTCCAGGAAGGGGCGTTGCCCGCATATACGATGCAGAAGATCACCAGCCCGACGGCAAATACCGCCACAAAAATGAGCAGCAGCACCGCCCGGCGCGCCATCTGTTTCACCGCCGCTTCTCCCCCTTCCTGCCGGTATTTTGAACGGATTCAATAAAGGCCAGCATGGCGAAGCTGGCCGCCATGCTGGAGCCGCCGTTGCTCACCAGGGGAAAGGTGATCCCCGTCAGAGGCAGCAGATCCACCGAGCCAAACAAATTCAGCGCGGCCTGCAGCAGCAGCATCCCTGCCGCCGCACAGGCGGCGATGGCGTAATAGGCGGAGGAGGCGCGGGCGGCGCGGGTGGCCGCATATAGGGCCAGGATCACCAGGCAGGCCGCGCAGCACAAAGCGACGATCAGCCCCCATTCCTCGCACAGAATACCGAACACAAGATCGGTATC
>CAKTTT010000178.1 GCA_934615635.1 uncultured Eubacteriales bacterium
GCTGCAGGAATTCGACGGCGAGCCGGAGAAAATCTGGGAAAGCAATATCTTTGGGAAATCCCTCCACGAACTGGTGAACGAAGGCTTACACAACAAGCTGTACCGTATGCCTCAGGACGCACGGCTCAAATTTCAGGAAACCATCGAACGGATTATCAATGAGGGCTGCAACGGCCTGATCTGCATCATCGTATAAAGGCTTCCGACAAGGAAAGGAATGACGTATATGCCTCAAGACAGACCGAACCGGGAGCGGGAGCGGGCGCCGCGCAGGCAGCGCCCCTCCAAACCGGATTCCCGGCAATCAACCGGCGGATTCCGGCTGATTGCGGTGCAGAGCATCTCCTGCGTGGTGGTGCTACTGGTGGTGCTGGCGATGCGGCTGGTGGGGGGAAACGCTTTCGAGCAGCTTCGGGACAGCTTCAACGAGTCTATCATGAGCAACTCCATCCTCTCCACCTTCGCCGCACTCTTTGAGCAGAAGGGAACGCCCTCATCCGATCCCTCCGCGCCGTCCTCCAATCCCTCTTCCGACAGCCCTTCCTCTGAGGCCGGCGACACCGAATCGACGGGGGAGACCACCGGCTCCGATACCTCGGGGAGTTCCTTATCCGAGCCGTCTTCCGCCCCGGCGGTGGGGGGAGAGGATATCAAGGTGAACGCCAAAAAGGTACTGTACGCCCCCGCCGGAGCGACCTTTGCCAAGGTGTCCATCAATCGGGCGGCAAAGCCTCCGCTGGAAAAGGGCACTATCACCTCCTATTTCGGCTACCGGGAGGATCCCATCGATGGCGGGGATAGTTTCCACAAGGGGCTGGATATCGGGGCGGAGGGCGGTGCGCCCATCGCCACCATGTTCGACGGCCGAGTGATTGCCGTGGGAAGCAGCTCCAGCTACGGAAATTATGTTAAAATCGATCATGGAGGAAGCCTGGTGGTGATGTATGCCCACTGCGCGGAGATCCTGGTGAAGGAAGGCGCCGTACTCCGGGCGGGAGAAAGCGTCGCCAAGGTGGGCAGCACCGGCAATTCCACCGGTAACCATCTCCATGTGGAGGCGCTGGTGGACAACGTGGCCTATGATCCTCTGTACATCGTTCCGGATCTGTATTAAGTCGCGCCTTTCCCTGTCGGATTGCCCGCGGGAGTCGGAACCGGCGCGGAAGGGCGGGAGACGATTTGATTGAGATTGCCCTGGGCGGAACCCGGCTTTGTCTGAGCCTGCTGTTTCCCGCCATGCTGGTGACGCTGATGGCGCTGGATCCCAGCGGGATGTCGGCGTGGTGTATCGCCGCCTCGGTGATGCATGAGATGGGACATTTCGCAGCTTTGCTGGCCTTTGAGGCCCAGCCAGCCAGAATCTGTGTCGGGATTTTCGGGGTGAGGGTGGAGCAGAGTCCCCGGCTGCCGCTGAGCTATGGGCAGAATCTGATCGTTTCCTTAGCGGGACCGCTGGTGAATCTGATTACCTTCCTTATTTTGATGGCCTCCGGCGGCAGGACGGCGGCGGCTATGATCCACGCCGTGCTGGCGTTTTTCAATCTGCTGCCGGTGGAGCCGCTGGACGGCGGTCAGGCGCTGTATTGCTCGCTGGCGATGCATATGGACGCGCAGCGGGCGGAAAAGGCGGTGCTGGCCGTTTCCGTCGTCACGGTTTTACCCTTGGCGGCGGCGGGATTTTATACGCTGATAGACAGCGGATATAATTTTAGCTTGCTGGCGGTGAGTCTGTACCTCTGCCTGTTGCTGATTTTCAAACGCAAATGAAGAAGCCTGCGAAACATTTTGTTTCGCAGGCTTCCTATTATTCGCTGCAGCTGGGGGACCTCCCTTTTTTTCGGGAACTAGGATCCGGAAGAATCATCGTCTTCATCCTGTTTCCGCAGGGCCAGATCGCTGATCAAGGCCGCGATGATGCCCGCTCCCAAGGTGACGGGGGCGATTTCCAGCGCGGCGTTGGAATAGGCCATGGCGCGGAAATAATCCGGGGTATGGGGGGCAAGATAATAAGCGGCAAAGGCAAATATGTACAGCACAAGGGTGAACTGAAGGCTGCCGCGGATCACGTTGCGGGAGAACCGATGCAGCTTGGATATTTTTGACAACTTTTTTTTGAGGCGCTTCATTCCGGTTCTCCTTTCCGTTCTTTCCAAAGGCAGAAGGGTGTGGTATACTATAGAAAACCCGGAGGGTTTTCTACACAAAAATGTTGTCGCTGCAGGACGGCTTTTGAGGATAGCGCCTCCACACGTCTTTGCAGTCTGTGCTTTATTGATATACCGACAGCGGGAATACCGCGGGCAGGGACCGCGTTCGCTTATACGCAGGCGGAAGCCGCTGATTACAGTGTAGCACGGCCGGCGAGCCGTCTTCAAGTGAAAAACCTTTCCAATTCAACGGAGGCCGTATTCATGCAGCAGATGATCCACGAGGCTATTTATTTTGCGACAAAGGCCCATGACGGGCAAAAGCGCAAAGGAACGGCTATGCCCTATGTCGTCCACCCCTTTGAAGTGGCGGCGATCCTGATGGAGGAAGGGGCGGCGGAAGAGGTGGTTGCCGCGGGACTGCTCCACGACACGGTGGAGGATACGGCTGTCACGGCGGCGGATATCCGGGAGAAATTCGGCCCTCGGGTAGAGGCGCTGGTGCTGGCCTGCTCGGAGGAAAAGGATCTGCCGTGGGAGGAGCGGAAAGGCCGAATGCTGGCGAGGGTGCGAACCTGCCCGCGGGAGGCCATGCTCATCGTATGCGCGGACAAGCTGTCCAATATCCGCAGCATAGCGGATGAGTATGAGGACGAAAGCTTCTGGCAGCGATTCCACCGGGGACGGAAGGAGCAGGCGTGGTATTACCGCGGTATGCTGGAAGCGCTTTCTCCGTTGGAGGATTTGGAGATGTATCAGGAGCTGAAGCGGCGGACAGCCGAGATTTTCGACCCGGTGGAATAGCCTATCCCATGGCCGCCAGGAAATGCTGAAAGGGGATGATCCAGCAATCGTCTCAAGACGCACGGAAATTTTTTCTCTTATACTGCTTGTTCTGCAGCCCGTTATAGCTTTTTTATTGCCGACTCGCTTCGCTTGATATTTGAAACTAATGTAAAAAATCGCACCTAATTATAGCAAAAACCTGCCGCTAATTATAGCAAAAACCTGCCGAAAAAGGAGTTTCAGCTTTTTCGGCAGGTTTTTGTTGTTGTAGAAGAAAGCTTTAGCGATCCGCGGAAAAGAGACGGAACGGGCGACAAAGAAAAAGGATTAAGAGAGAGGAAAGTTGGCAGGGACAGTCAATAAGGAGGCGGAGATGCGACGTTTTGAAGTCGGGCAGCTTAGAAAACGCGAAGAAATAGCGAAATAGCAGCCGTTTGGATCGAAAGAGGGGAAGAGGGAGAGCATCGCGTGGCAAATGTCGGCTGTTTTACATACCTTTATATTCTGTAGATACGACTGCAGAGATGTGCGAAGGATTATCTCACGTCAATATTTTTTCAAGTTTACTTCCAGGCTCGTATAGCCGATAAAATGAGTTTTGAATATACAATAACGCCATATTGTTCCAATATGGATGTAAACCATTACAATAGTAGGGAAGGATTATGTAACGGGTAAAAACGATCTTCTTAATCAGCTCTTCATTGTTAGTGGTGATATACAATATTGTCCGCTGGCTGTCGTAAGGATTGGCAACCGCCTGCAAAGCGATATAATCCCCTTCCAAAAAGGTATCGTGGTATTGCACTCCCTGTTCCCGGCAAATCAACCAGAGCTTATCTTGTATTCGCTTGGTATAAGGGTTACTATGATCACTGTCCAGTATAAGAAGATTATGGCCGAATATTCCGTCAGGCACATCATCAGCCGTATATATAGGGTAATCCACGTCCAAATCGGGGCTGAGTCCATTGCTGTGCGGGTGCGCGAACGCCTCGGCCATTCCTCTCAGTTTATCCGAACAAGGATTCGGCAGGATAATCCGGAGACTATCCTGATAAATATCCAGCAGACCGCTTCCTTTCCGATATTCCGGGGTAGGCTCGTTCGCGCAAATTTGCCAGGTTTTTCGTTTACAAAGAATCACCTGATGTCCGGTAAATTCCTCCAAATGCAGCCATTTTCTATTAATGTGAATATCGAAGCTTTTTAGGTTTATATCGGGCGGCAGGGTGATGGTTACCCCATTACTCCCACGGATTTTCAATTCAATAGATGTGGAAGAGGTAAGCGTCGCCTCCACCGTTGCCGTCTGATATCCAGGCGCAATTCCATGCAGCCGCACCCAGAAGCTTTCCAGGAAGCGATTGCGCTGGGTGGTAAAGTGGATATGCCGGGGAAACCGCTCCCGCCGCGCTTGAAACATGAACGTCAATATATCTTTATGATATAGATGAATTTGATAATAATGATGCAGCATCTGACAAAATTCATAGGAATGATAGTTGCCGTATGGGCGCAGTTTATCTCTAACCTCATCCTTTTTATTAAAGAATATGCTGTCCTCCGTAGATACGAACTGATAGGTCGGAATATTGGACAGATTGCGAATAGACTTCGGAAAAGCGGAACTGGAAAGAGGAAAGATCGCCGCCGGAAGATGGGGAATATTCTGCGCCAACGCATACGTTGCATATCCGCCATTAGAATATCCCATCATGTACATCCGATCCTCATCAATACGAAAATGATGGGATATCCACTGAAGAATCTCCATCATAGAAGCATAGCCTGTGTAGTTCCCGCCGGTAAAGCCGCGGCCGGTAACAAAACGATATCTTAGACAGAAAAAGGAT
>CAKTTT010000179.1 GCA_934615635.1 uncultured Eubacteriales bacterium
GCTGGGCTATCTGTGGATGGTGGAGCATTACGCCGCCAAGGGGTCCTGGTTTCAGGCCATGGCGGTGCCGCTGGTGGTGCTGGTGGACCTGCTGTTCACGGCGGATTACCTCCTGGTCGCCAAGGTCATCCACGGCCGCTTCCGGCAGATGGCGCTGGTGCTGGCATCGGTGCCCCTGCTGTTGGTCGGGGTGGAGGTGTGCCTGGATCTCTTTTTGGACGGACGGGTATCCCTGCTTTGGTCCTTTGTGGTGTCCATCCCCTGCCTGATCCTGGCGCTGCTGCTGGTGGTGCTGGGCCGCCGGGAGCGGTTCCGCCAGCAGATGCGCAAGCGGCTGCACATGTGAGGGCGGCGGAAACTTTCCGAAAACCGGCGGCCTACCCTAAAGGGCGCAAAAAGGCTCCGGCGGTATGGTCATAGCCTTCTGGGAGAAATCGGAGCGGCAGCGCCGATTTCTGAAATGCGGCTCACCGCACTTCGTGTTTTCCCTCCGTCTATGCCCCATTTCCGACGGAGCCTTTGGCTGAAAAGATGGTTTTTGTGTGCGGGACCCGGGCGGATCAGCGTCGGAAAAGCACCGCCTGCCCCGCGGAGAGGGTCACCGTGTCCCCCTTCACATAGGGACAGGCACTGGCATCCTCCCATTTGGCCGTCGCCGGATTGAGCCATTGAAGGGAGGGGATAAGGGCGGATTTCATCTGGCTCTGCTCCTCCCCGTCGCTGTACTGGCTCATCAGGAAGAAGATATCCGGATCCTCATAGAAGCTGACCAGCATATCGCTGCCGGCCGCGATTTCGCCCAGGGCCCCGTAGGACTGGTATGGAGTCAGGCCGGGAACGGGCGTGCCGATATAAAATACCTGTTGGACGTCCGTCTGATAGAGGGCGCTGCCCAGCACCCTGTTTATAACGTTTTCCGCCTGAATTTCCTCATAATGCCGGGTGGCGTTGCCTTGTATATCGATCATTTCGTTTTTGGAGCTGGGATCCCCCACGGGATGGGCGTAGGTATACCAGGAGAGCTGCTTCATCCCGTAAAGGAGGGCGAGATTCGCCTGCCAGGCGATCTCCTCGCGGGAAACATTCTTGTAGGCGTTGAGATGCTCCGAACAAAGCAGGATCAGCCGGGTTTCCAACCCGTATTTCCGGCTGGCGTTTTTCAGCGTTTCGAGATTGGCGGCATAGCCGTCGCGGCGTCCCGACGTCAGAAAAGCATAGTAGTCCGTACACAGGTAATCCGGCCCGACGGTGCTGGCAAAAAGCTCCACATACTCCTCGTATGTGGCGGTTCCCCACATCTGCGGGGTGGCGTAATTGGGCAGCAGATTGATATAGGTGGTGCACTGGGGAAAATACTCCCGCATCAGCTCCACGGCGATTTTAAGGGTGGGAAACAGATTGGCGCTGGGTTCGTCCGCCAGATAAAACTCGGTGACGTTGTCATACCCCTTCCAGGCCTCGGCGATCCGCTTCACCGCCTTTTCGATCTCCTCCCTTGTGGCGGTGGGGGTCAGGACCTGGGTGAGGCGTCCGTCGTTGACTGAGGCGTTCAGCCCCTGCTGGCCGAGAAGCGTCACGCATTCATGCAGGTGCTCGTAGTGAACCTCGCCGTCGCTCATATCCCCCCAGGGAAAGTTGTAGATGGTGGCCACGTCAAAGCCGGCTTCCTTCATCCTGGTGACCTCGGCCGCGGTAAAATCCTTGTATTCGGGGCCCCAATAGAAGGTGATGGAATACTCTCTGCTGGCCGGGGAGGGCTTTTGACTGTCGGCACTCTGCTCCGGCTCCTTAGAGGCATCAACGGAGGAGGGCGCCGTCGCCGATGAGGGTGCCGTGGTCCCCGGCGTACAGCCCACCATGGCTATGGTCAGGGCGATGGAAAGAAAAAGCGCGGATTTTTTCCAAATGGAACGCGGATGATCCCCTCTGAATAGATTCGGCACGCCGCAGCAACCCCTTTTGTGTAAAATAACGCTACATCGGTTGACAAAGCACAACAGGGTTTTCGTCATGAAAAGGGACGCTGGCGCCGTTGTCCTCGTTCGCC
The DNA here is from genome assembly GCA_934615635.1 of uncultured Eubacteriales bacterium. GTDB lineage: Bacteria > Bacillota > Clostridia > Oscillospirales > Acutalibacteraceae > CAKTXU01. Next base: position 2,048 of record CAKTTT010000179.1, read on the forward strand.
CTGCCAGCTCCTATTTTCACTGCCGGAAAACGCCTAAGGATCTGCCGCCGGAGCAAAAAAGCGGCCGGCAGCCCGCCAAAGCCGAGAACGCCGCGACCCGCTTTTGTGAACACGGCGGGCGCGGTTGCTCTTGTCAACCGCTGCTGGTTTCAGTATAGTATATCTTCGCTGATGTTGCAAGCGGGCGGACATCCCTTTTTTCTTGCGGGCCAAAGGCGGCCCTGGCGTTGTGGTTTCAAGCGGAAAACGCCAAAAATGTGGAAAAGCACTTGTGAAACGGGTCAAATCGTGTTATCATTAATCGGTTAGAGCCTACGAGTCAGGGACGCGCGGGCCGGCTATTTCGATTGGATGGGAAGAATAACAGCATGGGAAAAAGAGAAAATCTCCGCAATATCGCCATCATCGCCCACGTTGACCACGGCAAAACCACCCTGGTGGATCAACTGCTGCGGCAGAGCGGGGTGTTCCGCGCCAACGAGCAGGTGGCGGAACGGGTGATGGATTCGGGCGACCTGGAGCGGGAACGGGGCATCACCATTCTGGCGAAAAACACCGCCGTCATGTACAACGACACCAAGATCAATATTGTGGACACCCCCGGCCATGCGGATTTCGGCGGCGAGGTGGAGCGGATCCTGATGATGGTGGACGGGGTGCTGCTGCTGGTGGACGCCTTCGAGGGCTGTATGCCTCAGACCCGGTTCGTGCTGAAAAAGGCCCTGGGCCTGGGAAAGCGGCCGCTGGTGGTGATCAACAAGATCGACCGGGACGGCGCCCGCCCCGCGGAGGTGATCGACGAGCTGCTGGATCTGTTTATCGAGCTGGGGGCGGATGAGGATCAACTGGATTTCCCCGTGGTGTACGCTTCCGGCCGGGACGGCTACTCATCCCTGGATCCGGAGGCCCGCGAGGGGGACATGAAGCCGCTGTTCGAGGCGATTCTGCGGTATGTCCCCGCTCCGGAGGGGGATGCGGACGGCCCGCTGCAGATTCTTTTTTCCAATATCGATTACGACGATTACACCGGCCGGATCGGCATCGGCCGGGTGGAGCGGGGCATGGTGAAAAACGGCCAGCCGGTGGTGATCTGCAAAACCGACGGCACCACGGCGAACGCCCGGATCGGCAAGTTGTATCAGTTTGAGGGACTCAAAAGGGTGGAGCACGACAGCGCCGTCATGGGCGATCTCATCGCGGTGACGGGTATCGCCGACTTGAACATCGGGGAAACCGCCTGCAGCCCCGACTGTGTGGAGGCGCTGCCCTTCGTCAAGATCGACGAGCCCACCATCTCCATGCTGTTCATCGTGAACAACAGCCCCTTCGCCGGGCGGGAGGGCAAGTTTGTCACCTCCCGCAACCTGCGCGACCGCCTGTTCAAGGAGGTGGAAACCAACGTCAGCATGCGGGTGAAGGAAACCGACAGCACCGATGCCTTTGAGGTTTCCGGCCGGGGAGAGCTGCACCTGTCCATTCTGATCGAAACCATGCGGCGGCAGGGCTTTGAGTTCGCCGTCAGCCGTCCCAGAGTCATCTTCAAACGGGACGAGGAGGGCAAGCTGCTGGAGCCCATGGAGCTGCTGATGATCGAGGTGCCGGAGCAGTATGTGGGCGCGGTCATGGAGAAGCTCGGCTCCCGCAAGGCGGAGATCGTCAACATGGGTACCCGGGACACCGGGGTGAGCCATCTGGAATTCCGCATTCCCGCCCGGGGGCTGATGGGCTACCGGCAGCAGTTTCTCACCGATACCAACGGCAATGGGATTATGAACAGCGTTTTCGACGGATACGAGCCCTACAAGGGGGACATTCCCCAGCGGGTGCAGGGTTCCCTGGTGGTTTTTGAAACGGGGGAAACCAGCAGCTATGGCCTGTTCAATGCCCAGGAGCGAGGGGATCTTTTCGTCGGTCCCGGGGTGGAGGTATACGAGGGGATGATTATCGGCGAGTCCCCCAAGAACGAGGATGTGACGGTCAACGTCTGCAAAAAGAAGCATGTCACCAATATGCGCGCCGCCGGTTCGGACGAGGCGCTGCGGCTGACGCCGCCCACCGTGCTGTCTCTGGAGCAGTCCCTGGAATTCATCAACGACGACGAGCTGGTGGAGGTCACGCCCAAGAGCATCCGGCTGCGCAAACGGATATTGTCCCGGGAACAGCGGATGAAGGAGATGTCCAAGAAGAAGGGGTAAAAACGCCGCGATGGGGAGGGAGAGCCCATGGCCCGGCCGCTTGCCGTCATTGGAATAACCTATTTTCTGGCGCTGCTGGTCGCCAACACGGTGGGCAATCCCGCCTCCGCCGTGGTGTCCGCCTTGCTCTTTTTGTTCTTTATCCTCGCCCTGTTCTTCCGCTCCCTGCGGAGCAGGGCGGGGCTGATGGCGGCCCTGCTGGCGGCAGGCGCCGCCTATTGTGTTTACGCCTGCTACGATGCCGCCGTGATCCGGCGGCAGTCGGCTTTTGCGGAGGAAAGGCTCACGGTGACCGGCCGGGTGACGGAAGAGCCTGCGGAGAGCGGCGGCGCCGTCAAGGTGACGCTGGAGGCAGTGGACGGACTGCCCCAGGGAACCCGGCTGTATCTGTGGATCACCGACCGGGAGTACGTGGTCGGCCAGGGGGACATACTGACCGCGCCGGTCCGGGTCAGCCTGGTGGAGGCTTACGGCAGCGGCCTGCTTCCCTCCCATAGG
>CAKTTT010000180.1 GCA_934615635.1 uncultured Eubacteriales bacterium
ACCATGATCAAAGTGCAGCACCACCGGCACCTTCGCCCGCTTCGCCATCGGCACCAGGATCAGCGCCAGCTCCTCCAACGTCGAATACGGCAGCAGCACCTCCGCCGTCCCGATGATCACCGGCGAGTTCAGCTCCTCCGCCGCTGCCAGCACTCCCTTCGCCATCTCCAGGTTCACCGTGTTGAACAGCCCCACCGCATACTTCTGCTTCTGCGCGTCCTTCAGCACTTCGTTTAATGTTACCAGCATTTCCCTTGCTCCTTTCCCTTTTCTCCTCAGTCCGCCGGATACCACATGTCCAGATACTCTCTCACGGCGGCCTTCATCTTCTCAAAGATAATGTTCTGACGATAAAGGGTGGTGAAATAGGCGATGGACACCGGTTCCTCCGGGTTCGCCTTGTCGGTGAGCAGCCCATCGGCCACCAGTCGGTCCACCGTGGCCTTGTCGGCCACCTTCCGGGCGTTGCGCACCATATCCTCAAACAGGGCGGGGGTAGCGTCCCGCTCCAGCGCCGTCCATACGTTGACCTTGCACACGCCGTCGTCATACAGCTTGCGCACCTGATCGTTGGGCACCGAGGAGGTGCCGTGAAGAACGATCCGGTGGCCGATCGCGTCCCGGATCGCCCGGCTGACCTCGCCGTGATACTGAAGGTCCTTGCCGGTGGCCCGATGCTCGGTGCCCAGGTTGCAGACCACCAGGTCCACCCCCGTCTCCTGACAGAAACGCAGGGCATGCTCCGGGGTGGTGAGGGCGTTGCGCACACTGCCTGTGGCGTCCACAATCTCGTCGCAGGCGCCCTCGATGAGGATATCCTTCCCCCGCTTTTGGACAAAGGCCGCCGTCTTGCGGATATTCTCCTCCAAAGGCAGGGTGGAAGCGTCGTACATAATGGAAGCGTAGTCGGTGAGATCTCCCTCCAGCAGCTCCAAATCCGTATCGTGCTGAGTATGATCCAGATGGATCATCACCTGGAGCTTCTCAAAGGGGCCGCCCTCCTCGGCCAGCACCTTGATATCGTTGGTAAACAGCTTCAGCCCGGTATCCCATCGGCGGGTCTTGGTGTAGTTCACCGACTGGCTGCGGTGATCATACTGATTGGTGATGGCCAGAATAATGGGCAGGGTATCCAGTCCGTGGGCCGCCCGGTATTCCTCCGCCGCCGTAAGCACCGCCTCGGTGGTGGTGAGATTCTCCGAACAGATGCAGGGCAGCACCCAGCCCCGTTCCCCGGCGGCCTTGTAGATGGCCCGCACTTCGTTGACGTCGCGAATCACGCTCATGGGTTATTGACCTCCTCAGATCCTGACAACATTGTAGTGCAGATAGGTGCCGAAGGCTTCCTCCAGCACCGCCTGCATATGGCCCACGCCCACCGTGGTGTGGTGCTTGAAGCCGCCGCGGGCCAGCCGGATCAGCTTATTCTGCAGATCGTCGATTTCCGCCACGCCGCCGCAGCCGAAGAAGGCATCCTCGATAGGATCCTCGGTGAAGCGGCCCTCGCTGGCGTACACCGTCAGCTTGCCGTCCTCCGTCAGGCAGTTGGAATAGGTCATGTCGAAGGCGCGGATGCGGCCCTCGTTGCTGCCCCAGCCGCTGCCGGGATCCCCCTTAGCAAACATCTTGTGCTCGGTGACGGTGCCCTTGCCGGCCATAAGGCTCTGGGCCACCGGGCCGCAGTGGAAGAGGATGACCTTGTTCTCATCCTCGCCGTAGTTGTTGTTCCAGTCCAGACAGGCGGTGGGCTGGCCGGAGGCCAGCGCCATGGCCCGCATGGTGATGGCGGAGCACAGATCGATTTCGCAGGAGCAGACGATGCCCCGGTCGTTGAGCTCGGAGATCAGCACGCAGGGGCAGACCCGCAGGATAGTTTCCATCTCGTTCCAGCAGCGCAGGGTGATGGCGTCCAGATGATATTCCTCTATGTATTCGTCGATGACTACGCTGATCTTCGCCAGGGTGCGCTTGTTGGTTTCCGGCACCCGGGAGAAGTCGGTGTAGCTCTCCAGCCGGCGGATCTTGGCGAGGACTGCCGCGTCGTCGTCCGCCTTCTGCCCCACCTTGTATACCAGCTCGGACAGATCGAAGGATTCCACATTGATCCCATAGCGCTGGAGGGTCACCTCATCGAAGCGGACCGTCTTGAAAGCGGTGGTGCGGGCGCCGATGCAGCCCAGGTTGAACCGCTTCATCCCGCCCACCACACGGCAGATGGCGGCAAAATCATCCAGATTCTCCCGGAAAGCGGGCGACAGCGGATCCACCACATGGGGCTTCATCACGGTGAAGGGGATCTTGTACTGATAGAATACGTCGGTGACGGAGAACTTGCCGCAGAAAGCGTCCCGCCGGTGGGCGAAATCCATCTTGCCGATCTCGTCCGGGCAGGCCTGCATCAGAATGGGCACGCCGGCGTCCTGGAGGGCGGTCACGGCGCCGTTTTCATCGATGAAAATGGGCATGCACAGGATCACGCCGTCGTATTCCCCTTCGTGGGATTTGAGCCAGTCGTGGTAGAGGCGGCCCTCGTCCCGGGTTTCCACCGCGCCGTAGCGGGTGGCCTTTTCATCCATGGCGATGTAGTTGTACCCGGCGTCGGTCACCGCCTTAATCATGTCCCGGCGGGCGCCGGCGATCAGCTCGGCAGGCATAAAGCCGCGGTTGCCGAAAAACAGGGCGAAGGTGGTCTGTTTCTTTTCCATGTCATTATCTCCCTTAACCATTATAAATTTTTGGTCTGCTCTTAGTCTGCATAGATCGTCCGCATGGCATCATACACCCGGCGGTAACGGGCATAAATCGGGGCGTACCGGTCCCGATTTTCCGCCGGCTTCAGCCGCCGCACCGTATGAACCAGCCCGGCCGCCTGCTCCAACGAGGCGTATTCGCCGGTGGCGAGCCCCGCCAGCATGAGGGAACCCACGGTTCCCGCCTCATCCACGTTGAGGGTGTCGATGGGCTTGCCCAGCACATCCGCTTTGATTTGGAGCCACGCGCCCGACCGGGCGCCGCCGCCGGTGGCCCGCAGGCTGTCGATGACAATGCCCGCCTGCTCCAACAGCTCCAGATTCATCCGCGTTTCATAGCAGATGCCCTCCAGCATCGCCTGGTACACATCCGCCGCGTCGTTTTCCAGGGACAGGCCGCAGATGGCCCCCTTGGCGTGGATATCCATATACGGGGTGGCGGCCCCTGCGAAATGGGGAAGCAGCAGCAGGCCGGTGGGATCGGGCTTCACCTTTTCATCCAGCAGCGCGTAGATGCTTTTGCCCGCCGCCTTGGCCTCCGCCTGGAAGCCCGCGGCAAACTGATCCCGGTACCACTGGAGCAGCGCGCCGCCCGTAAGGGTGTAGGCGTAGGTGACATAAAGGCCGTCTACCGCGGGAACAATGGCGTAGCCGCCGTCGAACAGCGCCTGATGCCGGGGGATGGAGTCGAACACCGGGGTGACGCACTCCACCGTGCCGCTGCCGTTGACGGCGGTGCCGGGACGCATGGCCCCCGCGCCGATGGAGGCCGCTACCTGATCGTGGCAGCCGATGACCGCCACCGCTCCTGGGGCCATGCCCAGCTCCTCCGCCGCGCCGCGCAGGATTTTCCCCGCCGCGGTGCCGGTTTGGATCACCCGGGGCAGGATCCCCCGGTCGATTCCCGCCGCCTCCAGCAGCTCCGCGCTCCAGTCCCGGGTGCGGATGTCCAGCATCATGGTGCGGGCCGCCAGGGAATAATCCGCCACCGCCTCGCCGGTCAGGCGGAAGACGATGTAGGCGTTGACCGGCAGCACATACCGGATCTTTTCATACAGCTCCGGCTGGTTCTGCCGGAACCACATCAGCTTGGGCAGAAAATAGGTGGGATTGGGCCGATGGCCGCAGATGTCGTAAATCCGCTCCTCCGAGAGCTTTTCCGTGAGCTGGTCGCACTGCTCCTGTCCCCGGGGATCGGTATACAGCAGGATGGGACCCAGCTCCCGGCCCTGGTCGTCCAGCAGGGCGCAGCTTTCCCCGAAGGAGGTGACGCACAAGGCGGTCATGGGCTCCCGGCTTTTAGCGCAGGCGCCCGCAATAACCGTCCGCACCGCCTCCCAAATCACCCGGCCCTCCACCTCGTGGGCGCTGGCCGTCCGGCTGACGGCGTAGGCCTGATAGCAGGAGGCCAGCAGCTCCCCCCCTGCGGTCATGATGGTGCATTTACAGCCGCTGGTGCCGATATCCAGTCCTCCCAACGCCATGGGGGACCACTCCTTTCCGCGGGCGGCGCCCGCCTCCCGTATTAGCGGTCAAAAAACCGCAGGGTCACCTGCATACGCTTACTTTCAAAGGGCTGCAGCAGGCCGATGGTGCCGTTTTCCCGCTCGGCGCTGCGGCCCATGACATAGGAATTGGTGGGCTCTATGCCCAGCACATATTCCCCGCTGCGCATACATTTCCACTGGGCCATGATGGGCAGGGTATCCTTGGTCCAGGTTACCTCCGCGCCGAAGCCCAGAGTGGGATTGTACAGCCTCACCCGGCCCAGGCCCTCTTCCTCGGGCACCAGATGGAAAAAGACCTGCTCCTCCAGGCCATCCACCGGCTCCTGGAAGGTCCTCTCCCGGCCCAGCCCCTTGGCGGCTTCTTCCGTCCGGGGCTTGGTGACCGTGCCTTCCGGCAGCTCCATCTCCAGCTCCCCCGTCAGGAAGGGATAGCCGAAATTCATGTGATAAAGCAGCATGTATTCCATGGG
>CAKTTT010000181.1 GCA_934615635.1 uncultured Eubacteriales bacterium
AAACGCCAGACTTGGGGGCTTATCGGCACAGCCCCTCATGGGATAATATCGGGTTCAAGCGGCTGTGTCTGCGCGTTTGCCTGTGGGCAAACGCCAGACTTGGGGGCTTATCGGCACAGCCCCATATGGGATAATATCGGATTCAAGCGGCTGTGTCTGCGTGTTTGTCCCCTTCCGCGCTGCCTCGCCATTGGTGGTATAAGGGGATAATGACTCGGGGCGCGGCTGAGACAGGATGCAGTTTAGCGGTGGCTATTTCTGGGGATGTATGGACTACTGCAGCGGAAAAAGGAGTATCCGCGGATGAAACAGGAAGGGGAGTTGGCGGAATGACTGTGCTGCGGGTGGCCCTGCTGCAGATGGTGGCGGGACGGACCCAGGAGGAAAACCGGCAAAAGGGAATGGATTTTTGCCGGCATGCCAAGGCTGCGGGGGCGGATATTGCGCTTTTCCCGGAAATGTGGAATATCGGCTATGCCCTGCCGGACTCCCCGGAGGAAATGCGGCGGATGGCCATCGGGCGGGAGGATCCTTTTCTCTTGTCCTACCAGAAACTGGCCCGGGAATTGGATATGGCGGTGGGGATCACCTATTTGGAGCGGTACGAGCAGCAGCCGCGAAACACCCTGACCCTTTTCGACCGGTTCGGCAGGGAGGTTTTGACCTACGCTAAGGTGCATACCTGCGATTTCGACGTGGAGCGGCATCTCACGCCGGGCGATGACTTTTATGTGGCGGAGTTGGATACCCCGTCGGGCGGCGTGAGAATCGGCGCGATGATCTGCTACGATCGGGAATTCCCCGAGAGCGCCCGCATTCTGATGCTCAAGGGGGCGGAGATCATTCTGGCGCCCAACGCTTGCCCGATGGAGATCAACCGCCTGTCCCAGCTCCGGGCGCGGGCCTTTGAGAACATGGTGGGAATCGCCACGGCCAACTATGCCTATGGGCAGCCGGACTGCAACGGTCATTCCTCCGCCTTTGACGGCGTCGCCTACGGGGAGATCCGCCCCGGCAGGGTGGAATCCCGGGATATGCTGGTGGTGGAGGCGGGAGAGGCGGAGGGGCTTTACCTGGCCGCCTTTCCGCTGGACACCCTGCGGGAATACCGCAAACAGGAAATCCACGGCAATGCTTACCGGCATCCGTCGAAATATGGGCTGCTGACGGCGGAGGAAATCCGGGAGCCCTTTATCCGGGCGGATTACAGAAGATAAGGGCTTTGAGGAAGGAAGAGAGGAATATGGCAAAAACCATAGCGGCCATCGCCACCCCGGCCGCCCCGGCGGGGCTGGGCGTGGTGCGGGTGTCCGGCGACGATGCTCTGGCGGTGGCCGGGCGGGTGTTCCGGCCGGCGGGCAAGGGAAAGACCTTGGAAGCTCTCTCCGGTTATACCGCGCTGTACGGCCATGTATACGACGGCGAGGGAGACATCGACGACTGCGTGGCGCTGGTTTTCCGCGCCCCCCACAGCTATACGGGGGAGGATGTGGTGGAGCTGTCCTGCCACGGCGGGTTATATCTGCTGCGCCGGGTGCTGCGGTCGGTGATCGCCGCAGGGGCGGTTCCCGCTCAGGCGGGGGAATTCACCCGCCGGGCTTTTGTGAACGGCAAGATGGATCTCACCGGGGCGGAGGCGGTTGTGGAGCTGATCGCCGCCCAGGGGGATCTGGCGGCCCGCACCGCGCTGGCGGCCCGGGAAGGGCTGCTGTACCGGCGGCTGGAAAAGGTGAAGGAATCGCTGGTGGGGCTGGCGGCGGGTTATGCCGCCTATGTGGATTATCCGGATGAGGATATCCCGGAGCTGGAGCCGGAGGCGATGGAGGAATCGCTGCGAGAGGCGGAGGGAGAGCTTGCCGCGCTGCTGGACACCTTCGATGCGGGCCGGGTACTGCGGGAAGGGGTGGATACCGTTATCGTGGGCAGCCCCAATGTGGGAAAATCCACCCTGATGAACCGGCTGGCGGGATACAATCGCAGCATCGTCACGCCGCTGCCGGGAACCACCCGGGATGTGGTGGAGGAAACCGTCCGGCTGGGAGATGTGGTGCTGCGGCTGTCGGACACCGCGGGAATCCGGGAAACGGCGGATCTGGTGGAAGGGATGGGCGTACGTCTGTCCCGGGAGCGTCTGGCTTCCGCGGCCCTGGTGCTGGCGGTTTTCGACGGCTCTCAGCCACTGACGGAGGCGGACTGGGCGCTGGCGCAGCAGGCGGCGGCCGCGCCAGCCATCGCGGTGGTCAATAAGGCGGATCGCCCCTTACAGGCGGATCTGGAAGGGCTGCGCGCGCTTTTCTCCGAGACAGCGGTGATTTCCGCCGAGAAGGGGGAGGGGGTGGAAGCCTTGGCTGAGGCGGTGGCCCGGGTCACGGGAGTGGCCGGACTCAGCGCGGCGGAACCGCTGCTGGCCACCGAGAGACAGCGGGACTGCGCCGCCCGCTGTCTGGCTTGCGTCCGGGAGGCGGAGGAGGCGCTGAGAATGGGAATGCCCCTGGACGCGGCGGCGGTTTCCCTGGACGGCGCCATCGGCGCCATCCTGGAGTTGACGGGGGAGAGAACCACCGAGGCGGTGGTGGACGAGGTGTTTTCCCGCTTCTGCGTGGGGAAATAAGGGGCCGGCGATCCATGGCGGTTTGCGGCCCGCGCTGCGCGGTGTAATCAATCGGCGGCGTTTTCGCCGCCGGCCGGCTCGTTGGGAGCCGCGGATAGGAAAAGCCCCCGGATACCATATCCGGGGGCTTTTCCTATGAGTGGAAGGAGTATTATTCCTTTTTGCCCCTCTTGCGGACGACCACTGCCACAATCGCCGCGATCACCACCACGGCGACGATGCCGATGATGATAAAAGGCGCCGGATGGAAAGGAGCGTTTTCTTCGCTGTCTCCGGCTTTACTGCCGGTTTCGCCGCTCGAGGAATCCGCAGGCGCATGAGACGCATCCTCGCCGGGGCCCTGGTTGGCATCCGGGCTTTCGATATCTTTGCCGCCCACGGGAGCCTGGCCGTTGAGGGCGGTGATGGTGGCCTTGGATTTCTTGCTCTGATTGTCGGACATGGACAGGGCCAGGTAAGCCTTGTCGTCCTGGAAAGCGCCGTTCAGCCAGCTCAGATCCAGCTCGGCGCCAAATTCGGTTTTCATCGCCTTGCCGTTCCAGAGGACCACGTATTTGTCGTCCTCCTTCTTGATTTCGAAGGTGTAGCTGCCGCCCTCCTTGAAATCGTAGAGGGGGATGTTGGTGGAGGACTGGGCGAAGGGTTGCCCTTTCAGTAGAGATTGGACGTTGGCGGTGGCCACATCCGTATCCGGGCGGATCAGGATCACCAGGCCGGCGGCCTGGTCGGGATTGCTCACGTCCATGTAGTTCGGCTGATCAACACCCCGATGGAGACCCAGGAATCGGCGCCGGCGGGAAAACAGAGAGCGACACAGCTCAAAACAGATAACATAAATAATACAATTTTTCTTTTCATGCATAACCTCTCCCTCTCTATATATCAAGTAATACCAGGTTTCCCCTGAATATCAAGTGAATTTTATATATTCTGTGGAATTCATAATACAATAAAGGCGGCTGGATGTGAGGAAAAGCAGTCCAGGCTGTATCCCCGGCGATGGTAAGAAACGGGAGGGATGGCGAGCGCGCGGTGAAAGCGATGCATGGATTGCAGGGATCGTCCGATTGGCGGGAGAAGGGGGAGCTCTCGGACGGGGCTGGGGATAGCGCCTTTGTATAGGGAGAAAACCGGTGCTGAAATGGGGAGGCTCCGTTTACGGCTACGGCGCCAGAGAAGGCGCAGGGGAGGCATCCGGTGTTCTTTGGGAGGCCCGCCGGCAGCGCGTCCTTGAGGTCCCTTCCTACCGGCCTCTTTTGCGAAGGGTATGCCCTATCCGCCGGAAGCCGGGCCATGGGAAAGCCGGGCCGCGCAATAGCGCGGCCCGGCTCATATAGGCTAAGTCTACGTTATTTCGTTTCGTACAGCTCCTTGATCTTAGCATCGATCTTGGGAGCCAGCTCCGCTGCGATGGTCTCCCAGGGCTCGCCGGAGGCCGGACGGCTCCAGATATCCCCCCAGTAATCGCCCATGCCGAAGCCTTCCCAGTTGCGCAGAACGCCCGCATCGCATTGCTTGGCCTTGTCAAGCTCTTTCTGCAGCTCCTCGGTCCAGGTGCCGTTTTCGATGGCCTGCTCATATCCGGATTTCACATATTCCTCCGAACGGATGACATAGGCAAAAGCGTTGACCGCCGCCAGTGCGCCTTCCGGGTTGGGGGCGTACTTGGGAATGTAGTAGCCGCCGCCATCCTCCTCGGCGTAGTATTGATCCGCGTCGGGATCCCGCGGCAGGGGAACGACACCCAGGTCATCGGTTTTAATCAGTTTGGCATAGCCGTAGGCGAACCAGCGATGACCGATGCACATCGCCACGCTGCCCTCTCCAAAAGCCTGGCGGCCGTTGGCGGGAACCAGCGTGCCGCTCTGAATCATCTTCTGGTTATACGCCACCGCCCGGGCGACCTCCGGGCTCTGGATGTTGTTGCGGGCGGTGCCGTCCGGCATGAAGGTGATAAAGTGTTTGCCAGTGGTATACAAAATATGCTCCGGTTCTTCGTTGGCCAGACCATACTGCTCCGGCGTGCCGTCCCGGTTGCTGTCGATGGTCAGGGTTTCCGCCAGCTCCAG